>JBCBOC010000034.1:0-12538 GCA_039821475.1 Cyanobacteria bacterium J06632_22
GTCAAACCCCTCAGGAAAGCGCTGTCTGGCAGGTGTTCCCACCAGTCCCCCAGCCAGGTCATAGGTCCAGGCATGGTAAGGACACACCAAATGCTTTTGCGACTGGCGACCAGGCGGGCACAGCAGCGCGGCTCGATGGGGACACACGTTCAGAAAGGCTCGTAGCGTTCCGTCCCGGTCCCGCGTTATCACTACCGGACGCCCTGCCAGCGTCAATGCCCAGGTCTGACCCGGCTGTAGCTGGGCTGCGTCCCCCACATACTGCCAGGTCCGGTGAAAGATTTGCTGACGCTCTACGGGTTCCCAGACGGGGTCAGTATACTGTTGGGCCTTGAGTAAGAAGCGGCTAGGAAATGTGCGAGGGGGCAGCGTTTGGGGCACGCGGTCAGCCAGTACCACGGGAAAACTCCTTAAACGGTAATGGGTTCAGGGCGCAGCCGCAGCAGGTCGGTAATGGTGTTCTTGTAGGTCAGAAACTGAGGCTCACGTTTGAGATCGTAAGTGCGCGGGGTGGGCAGATCAATTAAAACTTCCTTCTGAATCGTGCCGGGGCGAGCCGTCATCACATACACCCGCTGGGACAGAAACACCGCTTCTTCTACGTCGTGGGTAATCATCAAAATGGTGCAGCCCGTTCGTCGCCATAGGTCGAGTAGAAACAGCTGCATAGTTTCCTTGGTTTGCACATCCAGCGCCCCAAAGGGTTCGTCCATGAGCAAAATTTTGGGCTGACAGGCCAAGGCCCGTGCGATCGCCACCCGCTGTTTCATCCCGCCTGACAGTGCCTTTGGCAGCGCCTGGGAAAACTTGGTCAGCCCTACCACATCCAAGTAGTAGCTGGCCCGCTCTCGCCGCTCGGTCTTACCCATGCCCTGTAGCTTGAGCCCAAACTCCACATTCTTCTGCACCGACTGCCACGGGTACAGCGTGTACTTTTGAAACACCATGCCCCGGTCCGCCCCCGGACCGGTCACAGGTTGATAGTCCACTGTAATTTCCCCCGCCGTGGGCTGATCCAGCCCGGCGACGAGCCTTAGCAGTGTCGACTTACCCGAACCGGAAGCCCCTACTGCACACACCAGCTCACCCGTTTCGACATGCAGATTGATGTCCTTCAGAGCCATCAGTGACCCTTGCTTGGTGGTGAATTGCTTGTAGAGGTTAGAGATTTCTAAATGCATTATTCAAAAGCCCAATCACACGTTGCCCGCATCAGCCACCGAAACCCTAGGTCCAACGCAAACCCAATCACGCCTAACACAATCAAACAGGCAAAAATCTCATCCGTTTGCAAAAACCGCTGCGCCAGCGAAATCCGCTTACCTAACCCCGCGTCAGCGGCGACTAACTCAGCCACCACTACTAGGTTCCAGGCTGCGGCCACGTTAATTCGAAACGTATCGATCAAGCTGGGGACCACGCAGGGGACAATCACCGATCGCAACACCTGTGCCCGACTCCCGCCCAACGTGTAGGTCGTCTCAATCAAATCCTTAGGCACAAACTTCACCGAGTCCATAATCATCAGCGTGTTAAAAAACACTGTGCCAATGAAGATCAGCGCAACCTTGGGCGGCTCATCCAGGCCCAGGTAAATGATCAGCAGCGGAATAAAGGCCGGTGCGGGCATATATCGCAGCAGCGCAATCATCGGCTCAAATAGTGACCGAATGCTGGCAAATGCGCCCATGCTGATGCCCAGCGGCACGGCCACCACAACGGATAGCGCAAAGCCCATGGACACCCGCATAAAGCTCATCCAGGTGTCCTCGGCTAAAAAGCCCTTATCCCAGAGTCGCCCCAGTGCTGCGACGACCGCTTCTGGCGAGGGCAAAAAGGTGGTATTCACCCCTGGCAGGTGCGAGAGCCCCCACCACAGCACCAGCGGTACCAGTATGGACAGCACCATCAGCGTCTGGCTCAGTCGCTGGGGTATATCCTCTGCAATTCGCCAAAATAGCGTGGGTTGCAGGCTGCTCGGGACAGGGCGTTTCTCCGGGGTTGGCGGTGCAATTTTAGTGGGCGTCTCAACCATATTGTGTGGGACAAAAATTTAAGGGTGACGATAGGATGAACCCTCGCAACGCCAGTCAAATGCTAGCGCTGCGAGGGTGACTCATTGACGGATGATCTATTGACAGACAATCAACATGACCTGCTGCAAGGGTGACTCCACCCTAACGGCTGAGCCTATGCAGATTCTGCATAAGCTTTTACAAAGCTGTCATCAAATAGCGTGCTCAGGTCGGGCCCCTCAGGAATAAAGCCAACACCAACCATGAAATCCGTCATCCGCTCGGCGGCGTAGGGCATATATTGCATCCCGTCACCCGCGCTAAAGGCTTCCAGGTTGTCTTCGAGCGTAAATATACGAGTACCCGCTTTGAACTTTTGCAGTTCTTCAGGGGTGACACCGGCCCGTGCGGCCATGATTTCGTCCGACTCCTCGGGGTTCTCTGCCATGAAGGCGAGTACGTCAAACCAGGTGTTCACAATGGCCTGTACCTGGTCGGGCTGCTCGTCGATCAGGGTCTGACTCACCGCCAGTAGGTCAGGAATCGCACCAGGGAACTCTGCTGAGCTAATCAGCTCTTTACTCCCTTCTCGCTCTAGGGCAATCTGCCAGTAGGGGGGGAAGGCGCCCACACCATCTACCTTGCCAGCGGCGAAGGCGGCAGCCGCAGCCCCCGTCTCCAGGTTCTCGATCTCCACATCATCCCGAGACATGCCGTTTTCTTCTAAGGCTAGGGTCAGCAGAAAGTCATCTACGACGCCTTCTTCCAGTGCCACGGTTCTGCCCTTGAGGTCTTCTAGACTGTTGATGTCGTCGGTAACAATGATTTTGTCGTTGCCTGCGGAGTTGTCATTGACCAGAACAACAACTTCACCATTAACGGCATCTGCCGCAAAAGAAATCGTATCGTTAAGGGTCTGGCAATTGCCGTCGAGTTGACCTGCGGCAAAGGCTTCCATGGACTCCAGGTAGCCGTCAAACCACTTCATTTCTACATTGGCACCGTTGGCTGCGAAGAGCCCTTTTTCCTCGGCAATTGCCCAGGGCCACCAGCCCGCCCAGTTACTGTAGCCAATGACGACGGCCTCACCCGCCGGTGCTGCGGCCGTATCGGGTGCGGCGTCTGGGGCGTCAGCTTCGGGCGTAGCGCCCCCACAGCTGACGGTAATAAATAAGCTACAAAGAAAAGCAAAACACCAGGGAAGTAATCGCCGCCGCTTCATAAATACGCTCCGTAAAACTTAGAATTGTTGGAAAATTCGAGATCGTTAGAAAAATGTGTGTGAGGGTGTGCGAGACATCGATGTACCCCTGTAGCGATATGCCCCAATTTGGCAAGACCCATCTGGCACGTCACGGTGGCTCAGTGCGTTCAATCGTCTTGCCTAGGGCTATGACCGTGATGAAGCCGCGATCGGCTTGCGATGATTGACAACCGTCTGCACCCATTGAAACCAGGCCGTGAGCCCCTCTCCCGTCTTGGCCGAGACGGGGATAATGGTGACAGAGGGATTCAGCTGCCGGACGTTGGCTTCAATTTGTTTGATATCCACATCTAAGTACGGCGCGAGATCGGTTTTTGTTATCAGTAAACAATCCGCCTCGCGAAACATGACGGGATACTTCAAAGGTTTATCTTCCCCTTCGGTAACGCTGAGGAGGGCGACCTTGGCGTGCTCGCCCACTTCAAACTCAGCCGGGCAGACCAAATTGCCCACATTTTCAACAAACACCACATCGATAGATTCCGGTTCATGATGTTCCCTGAGCTGATGGATGCCGCCAGCCACCATGCGTGAGTCGAGGTGGCAGGACCGCCCGGTGTTGATGGCGAAAACGGGGACACCGTATTGCCGCAGTCGGTCTGCATCCAGTTCAGTGGTCATATCACCTTCAATCACCGCCATGCTGAGCTGCCCCTTAAGCCGGTCTAGGGTCTTTTCAAGCAGCACGGTCTTACCCGCGCCGGGGCTGCTCATCACATTGAGGCAGGTAATTTGCCATTCGTCGAAATGGGCGCGGTTATGGTCAGCCCCGGCCTGGTTGGCGTGCAGCAGATTCATCTCCAGCGCAGCGTCAAAGGTTTGATGCATGGTATTCTCCTCTCTCCTAATTTTGGGCTGGGGCAGTAGCGCTCACCGTCAAACCCGCTTTCTCGGCCGAGGGACTGTGCGCTGCCCACTCCACCCGATCGATCTTGAGCTCTCGCCCTGAGCGAATATCTTCCATCGGGTGGCCACAGATTGGGCAGGCGTACTGGCGACCGTAGTCGGGGGTGTACTCCACCTGGCAAGGATGGCAGAAGGCCACGAGCGGTGTTTCTTGGATGACTAACTCAGCCCGTGCCAAAAAGGTGTTACGGGTTTGCACCTCAAAGGCGAACTGGAGGCTAGCCGGTTCCACGCAGGTGAACTTGCCTACCGTCAGGTACACCTTTTCCACGTCCGTCGGGTTGGGTTGAGATTCCCACCAGTCCCGCACAGTCATGATCAGTGCCTTAGTCATATCGGTTTCATGCATAACGCCTTCCCTACGTCCACGCCTGATCAACGTTCATATTGGCGGTCTCGGTAATGTAGCTGGGCTTTTCTCTACGGGGCAGCTGGCCCGACAGCACCAGGTGCGCCATCGCGTCGCAAATGACCCGTGTCGCCATTAACGCCGTCATGTCGCTGACGTCATACGGCGGAGAAACTTCTACCACTTCCAGACCACACACGGGAGCGCTACGGATGATTTTGCCGAGCAGATACAGGGCTTCGCGGGGCAGCAGGCCGCCCGGCTCCGGCCAGCCGGTACCCGGGACAAACCCCGCGTCGATGCAGTCGATATCGAAGCTGATGTAGACGCAGTCAGTACCGTCTAAAGCCTTTTCTAGGGCGAAGTCAGCGGCGGCATCTAACCCCATTTCGGTGATGTCGGTAACGGTGAGGATGTTGGTGGACCGCTCTCGGCAAACCTTCACACCCTGGCGTGGCACCTGCCAGCCGCCAATGCCGAGCTGCACCAGATTCTTGGCCGGGGCATTTTCCATGTTGGTGGCGTGGAACCAGGGGCAAGTGTGCATGCGTTCGTCCAGGTCGGTTTCCTGGGTGTCCACGTGCCGGTCAAAATGGATGATGCCGACTTTTTTATCGCCCAAGTGGCGACAGACACCGCGCACCGTGGGGAAGCCAATGGAGTGGTCGCCACCGAGGATGATGGGGAATGCGCCGGAGCTAAAGACGTGAGCAACGCCTTTGGAAATTTGGTCAAAGGATTTTTCGTTGTTGGCAGGGATAGTGAACACGTCCCCCACGTCACAAAGGGTGATCTGCTCCCGCAAGTCGATGCCCATTTCAAAGTTGTAGGGCGTGTAGAGGGCGGAAATTTTGCGGATGCCCTGGGGGCCGAAACGAGTACCAGGGCGGTAGGTGGTGCCGGAGTCGTGGGGGACGCCCATGATGGCAACATCGTACTCGCCAACTTTGCGAACATCTTCGATGTAGGGCGCCTTGAGGAAGGTGTTGATGCCCGCGTAGTGGGGCAACTCACCCCGGGAGAAGGTGGGGATAGTGCGATCGCGAATGCTCTCCGCGGCCTCAAGGCCAAACTCTAGGCCTTGGGATACCTCCTGCTGCCACCCGGTCATGGGTAGCTGTGCCTCCAGTTCTACGGCCCGGCTAGCCTCTGTCCCTCCCCCCGGATTTTCTTGGGGACTGCGAAATACGTCTGACATTGCCTTTGCTCCTTGCGGACGGTCCTTACTGATGACCAGGAGACGTGACCCAACTCAAAAGCCCGAGAAAGAGCCAGTGAGCCATTGCTCCTGTTGTCTCTCTCCCGGGCTTTTATCCCGCCGTGTACCAGGACTTTGGTGGGTTCTGGCGGCCTCTCTCGGTCCAGACACTGGTGGTCGCAACTGGCACAAACGTCGCCAATAACACTGTCCAGCCGGAACCCTAGAGGCAATCTTTCCGATATGTCGGTTGCCTAAATAAATAGCAAAACAGTCAGGCTCAAAGTGTAGCCATAATTACCGTAGGTTAGCGAAAAAGCTATCCTCCCTCGCCGTATGCGGGGCAAACTGGGCTGCCTGCAAGGTTCTATGGCGGCTAGGTGCGATTGTGACGAAATCTATGGGGCGCAGCCTACTCGGGTGGGTCCAACTCTGGTTGGGAAAGTTGCTCGGCGGAGGGGCAATCGTCAGAAACGGTGACCTCGCCACTGGCTTTAGACACCGACGAAAGCTTCTGCATCACCGAGCCAATGCTATCCAGGCGTACCATCTCTTCCCAGGCACACAGCTCGTCTTCCTCATCGGTTTCGTAACGAAGGGTAACGAGGTCGCCCTCAATATCAATAACGGTGGCGCGCTCAATCCATCGCTGCTGATCGCGCAAGAAAATCCAAACTTCACGCTGATTACAGGAGAGCTGGTAAATCTTGCGATGTAGCATACGGTTCGCACATGCTGTGAATTTCTTTCTATAGTTTAGCAGCGGCGGCTGACGCGGCAATACGATACCGGAGGAGATTCAATGCAGCTTCATTTATCCACTTGGCCCGAGGTGGAGGCGTACCTAACGCAATCACAGGCGATTATTTTCCCCATTGGATCCACTGAACAGCATGGCCCCACGGGCGTGATCGGTATTGATGCTATCTGCGCGGAAACCATTGCTAAGGGCATCGGTGAAGCAACTGGGGCACTGGTCGGCCCCACCATTAATGTCGGCATGGCCCTGCATCACACCGCCTTTCCTGGCAGCATCAGCCTGCGGCCCAGCACTCTGATTGCCCTGGTTCAAGACTATGTAAAGCCGCTGGCTCGGGCGGGCTTTACCCGGTTTTATTTTCTGAACGGTCATGGGGGCAATATTGCGACACTCAAGGCCGCCTTCTCTGAAACCTACGCCCATTTGGCCGATTTACAGGTCGCCAATGCAGACCAGATCCGTTGCAAGGTTGCTAACTGGTTCATGGGCCGCAGTGTTTACCAATTGGCAAAACAGCTTTATGGCGACCAAGAAGGCTCCCACGCGACGCCCAGTGAAGTGGCGCTGAGTCAGTTTGCCTATGCTGAAGCCATTCGTACGGCTGAGTTAAATCCCGCTGTAGCGCCCTCAGGTCATCCGATTTATAGCGCAGCCAACTTTCGTCAGGTTTATCCCGATGGACGCATGGGGTCTAATCCGGCTTTGGCCAACCCTGAACATGGCCGCCAATTTTACGAGGCGGCGGTGAAAGAAATGACCAGCGATTATTTAAAGTTTGCAGAGACAGCGTAAATAGAGCGAGGTCGCGAATCTTAACCCCACTTAAAGATGGCCGCGCCCCAGGTCAATCCGGCACCAAAGCCAGACGTTGCCACCGTATCCCCGGCCTTGATGTGTCCGGCGCGGACCCACTCGTCCAGGGCTAGGGGAATTGAGGCAGCCGACGTGTTGCCGTGCTTGGCCATATTGCTAACGACCCGCTCATTGGGGAGCTTCAGTCGCTTAGCCACGGCGTCAAGAATACGCTGGTTGGCCTGGTGCAGAATCAGCCAATCAATGTCGCTGGTGTCGAGTTCGGCATGGAAAAGGGTTTTTTCTAACACTTCTGGAACGCGGCTGACGGCGAAGCGGTAAACCTCGCGACCGTTCATGGTAATAGGCGAAAACGTGCCACGTTGGGTTGTGATGCCGTTAACCAAGTCTTGGGACTGGTCCTGATAGGCCAAATTTAGACAGCCGTTCATACTGCCGTCGCTGTGCAGCTTGAAGCCCAGCAGCCGATCTTGCTCGCTAGCCTGCATGACGACAGCACCTGCACCGTCGCCAAAGAGCACGCAGGTGGTGCGATCTTGCCAATCCACCCAACGGGTTAGCAGGTCTGCGCCGATCACGACCACATTTTTGAAGACACCAGTGCGAATGTACTGGGCTGCAGTGACGACACCAAAAACAAAGCCGGAGCAGGCGGCGGTCAGATCGAAGGCCACCGCGCGAGTTGCCCCCAGCTCGGCTTGGACCTGGCAGGCTGTGCCGAACAGGTCATCAGGGGTCGAGGTGGCGAGCAGGACAAGATCGATGTCGTCGGGGGTGAGGTTGGCGGCTGCTATCGCAGCCTTAGCGGCGTCGGCAGCTAGAGATTTAAGGGATTCTCCTGCACCTGCCACATGCCGGTTCCGAATGCCTGTCCGAGTCGAAATCCATTCGTCCGACGTTTCCACCAGCTGAGCGAGATCGTCATTGCTCAGCTGTGCGTTTACCTGGGCGCTGCCGCTACCTGTAAACGCTACACCGTAGGTTTGCACGGTTTAGTCCCCTTCTGCGACACGCGCAGCTACCTTCTGATATTGCGCCTGAATCTGCTCTAGAACTCGGTTGTCAACGGCCTCTTTGGACAGGCGAATCGCATTGAAAATGGAAGGTGCCTGAGAGCTACCGTGGCTGATGACCGCGATGCCTGCGACACCGAGCAAAAGCGCTCCACCATGTTCAGCGTGATCAACCCGCTGCTTAATGCGTTTGAGATTACCCCGGAGGAGGAGAACCCCCAGCTTGCCTAGAATGCCCTGGGGAAGCTCTTCCCTAAGAATCTGCAGCGCGGCTTCGCCGACCGCTTCAGCAAACTTCAGCAAAACATTACCCATAAAGCCGTCACAGACGATGACGTCAAACTGGCCAGACAGGACGTCTCGCCCCTCCGCGTTGCCGACAAAATTGACTTTGCCGCTGTCTGCCAAGCGCTGATGTACTGTTACAGCGAGATCGTTGCCCTTACAGGGCTCTTCACCGATATTTAATAGACCAACCCGGGGTGCTGCCGTGCCCAAAGCATGCTCAGCGTAAATGCTGCCCATGAGGGCAAACTGCTCCAAAAATTTAGGCTTGCAGTCGACGTTGGCCCCAACATCCAAAATTAGGACGGACTTTCCCGCTACTACGGTAGGGAAGATTGCACCAATGGCGGGGCGATCAATGCCCTTAATTCGTCCTAGCCGCAGTAGAGCTGCTGCCATGGCCGCACCGGAATGACCGGCCGACACCACAGCATCAGCCCGCCCTTCCTTGACTAAGCTCATGGAAACATTGATGGACGCTTTGGGCTTACGTCGCAGCGCACTGAGCGGCTCCTCATGCATCTCAATCGTGCCCTCTGCTGGCACAATTTCGACATCATTCAGCTGCTTGACGTCCGACACGCAAGCCCGAATTTGCTCCGGGTCCCCGACAAGGAGAATCTTAGCGTCTAACTCTTCTTTCGCTCTGAGCGCACCTGCAACGATTTCAGCTGGGGCAAAGTCGCCCCCCATCGCGTCTACGGCGATTCGTGCCTGAGTCAAACCCATTGAATTGAAGTCTGTAGAAACTTTAAGGATTCTATCAGACTACTCTTCCCCTGGTTCGACAATTCGCTGGAACAGGTAGCCTGTGCCGCGTGCCGTGAGGATCAGTTCAGGATTGCTGGGGTCATCCTCTAGCTTGGCGCGCAGACGGGAGATGTGGACATCAACCACCCGAGTATCAACGTGGCGCTCGGGGGTGTAGCCCCAAACCTCTTGCAGAATCTCAGACCGGGAGAAGGGCTCTCCGGAACGGCTAACTAGCAGCTCTAGCAGGCTGAACTCCATGCCGGTGAGCCGGATTCGCTCATCACCCTTGTAGACTTGGCGCTTATTAGTGTCGATGCGAATATTGTTAATGGTGATGACGCCGGAGCTGGGAATGCCGGATGTGCCGGTTTTCTCGACCCGTCGTAGCACTGAGCGAATGCGCGCTTCCAATTCTTTGGGGGAGAAGGGCTTGACCACATAGTCGTCTGCCCCCAGCTCTAGACCGGTAATCCGGTCCGCCACGTCGCCCAAGGCCGTCAGCATGATGATGGGGATGTCAGACTCCTTGCGCAGTTCCTGACAGACGCCATAGCCGTCCAGCTTTGGCATCATTACATCTAGGACCACTAGGTCAGGGGTGGCATTGCGGAAGGTGTCGAGTGCCTCTTCGCCATCGGCGGCGGTGACCACGTCGTAGCCGATCATCGACAGACGAGTTTCTAGAATGCGACGAATACTGGCTTCGTCATCGACAACCAAAATCTTTTCCTTGAGGCTTTCCAACGTTCTTTAAACTCCTATAGATGAGGCGTGAGAAGCACCGGCTGGTCGGACATGACTCTGACGAATTGGCCTTTGATGGGCCTGCCAGAATGGTCCTGTGGGGGCATGCTCTAGGCTGTACTGAAGCATCAGCTTGAGACGTCCTGATTTAGGGGGTGTCCCTTTCAGGGGGTGAACTCCGGGGGTTGAACGGGCAATTGTCGAGGCATTCCTAGGGCCTTAATTTAAGGACTTGACCTAGGGCGCTACTGGGACCTTGCCCGAGACATTTAGAGAGGGGTTATTTCCGTGTTAATGGACTTTATTCTTTTCTCAACCAAATTAAAGAGATAACTGTAATTCTATAGTTTCTTTGCATTAGTTGCTTCAATTTGAGCGGGTTTTCAATCTTTCTTAAGGTTTATATCTCGCTGTTTCGGGTTTCTCTGGCTATGTTATCGGCCATTGATGAGCATCGAAGAGAGACCAATATTTCCTTAAGATCTCTATCGCTTACGATGCAATTTTTCGTCTGTTTGGTAGTATTTGGTTTTTATGTACTACTTTGCGTGTTGCGTAGATTGCTGCCGCTGCTCTGCTGCGATCGTTCTGCGCTTCACTTTGTCCTGAGCTGATGCCCAAAACGCGTTCTATTTATGTTTGTAACGACTGTGGTGCTGAGGCACGGCAGTATTTTGGTAAATGTCCGGTCTGTGGCAGCTGGAATTCATTGGTTGAGCAGGTTCAAACCCAGGCGGAAGCTAAGTCGACGCGACCCAGTATGAAGGGGCGCTCCCGCAAGGCTGCTGCGCCCGCCCAGCCACGCCTAGCACAAACCTTTGCTCAAATTGAAGACAATCCTCAACTTCGGATTGATTCGGGCTATCAGGAGTTAGATCGGGTGCTAGGGGGTGGGATTGTGCCGGGGTCTTTGGTCTTGGTCGGGGGCGATCCGGGCATTGGTAAATCGACGTTGTTGCTCCAGGTGGCCAATCAGTTGGCGGCTGAGCGGCCTGTCCTGTACGTGTGTGCGGAGGAGTCGGGGCAGCAGGTGAAGCTGAGATCTCAGCGTCTTGGGATTGCGGCCCAAGGCACTGGCAAAGGTCATAAGGGGAAAGGGGGAAAGGGGCAGGTTGCAGCGCACGACCCTGGCATTGATAGCCTGTACGTGCTGCCTGAGACCGATCTGGAGGCGGTGTTGGCGGAGCTAGAATCGCTGCGGCCCCAAGTGGCCATTATCGATAGTATCCAGGCGCTTTACTACGGAGCACTGACCTCGGCTCCAGGGTCTGTATCCCAGGTGCGGGAGTGTACTTCGGCGCTGATGCAAATGGCCAAACGGGAAAACATTTCTCTCTTTATTGTGGGCCATGTCACCAAAGAAGGTGCGATCGCAGGGCCGAAGGTGCTGGAACACCTGGTGGATACCGTGCTTTATTTTGAGGGTGACCGCTTTGCTAGTCACCGGCTGCTGCGCTCGGTGAAAAATCGGTTTGGGGCGACCCACGAGATTGGCGTGTTCGAAATGGTGGACCGGGGGCTGGTGCAAGTGCTGAACCCGTCGGAGCTGTTTTTGGGGAACCGCGAAGAGCAGGTGCCGGGCATTTCGACCATCGTCGCCTGCGAGGGCACCCGCCCCCTTGTGGTGGAGCTGCAGTCCCTAGTGAGTCCCACGAGCTATAGTTCGCCTCGCCGGTCCGCCACGGGGGTGGAACACAACCGTCTGTTACAAATTCTGGCGGTACTAGAAAAGCGCGTGGGCATCCCCCTGTCGAAGCTGGATGCTTATGTGGCGTCTTCCGGGGGCTTGAATGTGGGGGAGCCCGCAGCCGATCTGGGGATTGCGGTGGCGGTGGCGGCGAGCTTTCGAGATCGCATTGTGGACCCCGAGTTGGTGCTCATTGGTGAAGTGGGTCTGGGCGGCCAGGTGCGTCCGGTGTCCCAGATGGAGCTGCGCCTCAAAGAAGCTGCCAAGTTGGGCTTTACCCGTGCCCTTGTGCCAAAGGGGCAGGCGGTGAAGGGGTTAGGGCTGAACATTGCAGAGGTTTCTCGGGTGGTAGATGCCATGGCCCAGGCAATGGCGGGGCAAGTGGCTGCCGCAGCTCCTGATTTCGACGAGGGGTCAGAGGATGGAGAATTAGAGGATGGCTTTGCGTGAGAATGGGTTTGCGGATTCTAGTGGTCTGTCAACACCAAGCATTAGGGTTGGCGATGACAGTGAAATAGAGCGGTAGTGAAATCGTCGAAGGTCTTTACGTCAAAAGGGCTTAAGGCCAAACACGACTTCACGATTCACCCCTCACGACTTCACTGGCCTGACCCGAATCTTTAGTGTTGACGCTGCCCTAGTGCATCGTCAGGACTAAGAATTAGGGTAGGCAACAGTGTTGTGAAGGGCAACGTCAACAGACCAAAAGCCTCCCTGTCATGCCCAAGAAATACATCGTCCGCTTAAACGA
>JBCBOC010000685.1:0-2730 GCA_039821475.1 Cyanobacteria bacterium J06632_22
CAAATGCCCAGAAGCAGTCGGGTATCACTGGCATCCGCCCTTTAGCCTGGACGATTTACCCCGACTGATCGACGTCGAAAAGCAGCGGGCCAGAATGGGCGTTGTGTTCTATAAAAAGCACCCCACCCTGGATGTGCGCATGATGATTCAAATGACCTGGCTGCACCGCATTCTCTGGGGGCTGCTGTCCGTGGGTGGCCTGCTTAACGAGCGTACCCTTAAGCCCTTACTACAGTGGCTCATTGATTCGGGCCGTCCTCAGCTTTCGCTAGAGGTCGCCAGAATTTTTCTCAACTGGTATAACGTCAATGCGGTCTATGCCGCTTACCAAGAGCAACAGCTGGCTGGGCAGTAATGCACACCGAATCTGCTATTCGAAACCGACACCCATCGTAAAGTAGTACCAGTCCTCCGATAGGTACTGATAATTGGCCCTACTGGCAAAACGGTAAGGCGGACTATGCTCTAGGTTGGGGCGGTACACAAAACCCATAGTCCCATTATTGCGAAAACCAGCGTAACGGTGCGCCAGGGTAAAGTAGGTGCCGCCCCGGGGTTTTACGCGGTACTCGGTTATCGCATAAGGCTTCGTACTGTTTAGAGGGAGGATCTGTTGATAAACCTCCTGAACCGGCTCATTGGGAACCAAAGCCTCTAGCTGTGGAGCCATGCGGGCAAAGTTGAGCTTCAGTGGAATATTAAATAACAGCAATGTATGCCCTGCAAGCACAGCGACTAACGTTATGGTGACAAGCCGCCAAGGCGTGGAAAGGGTTCCCGGCTGATATCGCCAAAGTAAGAACAGGAAAAGGGTCAACGCTAAACTCACAACCCATAGTAGAGGGGCCACAACAAACATATTTCCCCCAGAAATAGCAGTCAGCCCGGTGTAGAGCACCACGTTATAGACCAATGTTAGTAATAACAGCCCCCTGACTCCATAATTTGGCGGCTGACCGTGACGGGGTTTAACTGTGAAGCAGACATGGACGATCCCATAAAGAATAGCTCCCAAGGGCACAATCAGGATTGCCAAGATCATCAGTCTGGCCAGAAATTTTAGGGTCCCTACCAATACTCCTATCATGCCTAGCCCGTAAGCATAAAGGACCGTTTCAGGCCATAAGCCGACGACCAGTAATAGTCCCATATCAAACAACCACAGCCACAACATCAGCCGTAGAAAGTAACCGTCTACCTTTGATAATCGTTTCGGCGAGTGCTGCATAAACAACAGTTGATTTTCACTAAATAACAGTCTTGAGTGATTTGGTGCTGGGGTGACAGCTGCCTGACTTAAGAAGAGTAGCTAAAGCTCACGCCCATGGAGAAGGTGTACCAGTCCGCTGATAAACGATGGTAGACAAAAGCATCTTCCCCGCTATCTGAGCCTTCGTAACGAGACGGCGGTTTGGGTAGGTCGTCATAGGGGGGCTTATGGCTAATGTCGGGACGGTACACAAAGCCGATGACGCCATTGCCGCGTAGGGCGCTGTATCGATGGGTTAGCGTGAAGTAGGTCCCACCCTCCGATTTGACTCGGTACTCGGTCAACGGATAGGGCGTGGTGATGTTGTTTAACGGCTCACGGTAGGTTTGTCGAGCCGGGGCATCGGGAATCAACGCCTCTAACTGCGGGGTAATGCGAGCAAAATTGAGTTTGAGCGGTACGTTAAACCACAACAAAACATGCACAGTGATGACCGTTAGTAAGGCCAGATGCATTAATCGCCAGGGTATTGTCACTGTGCCCAATCGTCGCCGCCATAGGAAAAATAACGGCAAAACGATCAACAAGCTACCGGTCCACACGAGTCCTGATGCTGCAAACAAGTCTTCTCCCGACATAATGATGAGCCCAGTGTAGAGCGTCACGTTATATAGCAGCGTCAGAAACAACAGCATGCGTACCCAGTAGGTGGGCGACTCCCCGCCCCCTGACAGCGACGGGACCTTATCCTGTTGCAGTGCAATAAACCAAATGACGCCGCCCACAGGTACCACCATGGTGGCCAGAAGCAGTAGGAAACCTCCGCCCATCAGTGCGCCTAACAGCATCCCAAAGAGACCCAACCCGTAAACGTACATTACCGTATCTGGCCACAATCCCAGCGACAGTAGCAGCCCCATGTCAAATAGCCACAGCCACAACATCAACCGCAAGAAATAGCCGTCGACCTTAGACAGTCGTTCGTAGGCTCCCAACATAAAAAATATTTTGTTGGCCACGATGCTTGAGCCTCCGAGTGTGATTATTTCTTGGCCAGATGCAGTCGTCGACGTGACAAGTCAGACACACCTATTAAACCCAGTTCCTCATCCGAGATTGTGAAATTCATGCGAACTTGCCCCAGGGACTCCGTAACTTTAGGTATGGGTGCTGTGTCAAACCCTACAGTCCTTTGCGATCGCAATCCAAATCCTGCATGAAAACTGCCCTGCACCTGCTCTCCCACGCCATCTTCTGGGTTTGGAACCTGGCCTTTATCGGTGTGGTGTATCTGTGGATTCTGCCCGAAGTCGGTCTGGATATGTTTGAGGCGGCCCGCATGGGCGAGATTCCGCCGGCCTTTATCCTCAGTATTCTCGGCATCTTGGTGGTGCCGGTCATCTGTACCGTGCTGGGTGGATGTCGATTGCGCAAACATCCTATCCTGCTGATGCGGTTGTTTTATGGCGTAGAAGCCCCTCTATTTGGGCTATGTCTGCTACGGCTGTTCTTAATTCGAG
>JBCBOC010000433.1:0-4345 GCA_039821475.1 Cyanobacteria bacterium J06632_22
AGTCGCACGCCCCTATCCCTAGTGGCTGCCGTTGGTGACCCCATGCAAATCACTGCCGCCGGGATGGCCCTGGGGGCAAGCACCAAAGCCGGCGTACTCCTGGCTGGCGGCTCTCAAATGATGGCCGTGTACGCCCTCGTCCAGGCCTTGCATCAGTGGCAACAAACCCAACTTTTGACCCAGCCCAAGCTAACCGACGAGCCAATAACACCCTGGGATTGGCCTGAGACTGCCTTAAAAAATATTGTCGTGGGCACAACGCGCTGGGTGTTAGAAGATGCCAGCAGCGACACCGTCGGCCTAGCCGACCTGATTGGGGTGCCGTTACTCAACACGCAGCTCACGTTTGCAGACGCTCGATTCGAGCAACTCCGCCGGTTTGAGCAAGGTTACGTTAAAGAAGGCGTTGGCGCTGGCGGATGTGCGATCGCAGCGCAGCTCTATCAAAACTGGTCAATCCACGACCTGGTTAAGGCTATCGAGCAGCTCCTAGAAACCTGCCTGAACCAGGCATCACACTAAGGACGTCACAACGTCCGGGCCCATAGCCATAGGCGCATTATCATCGTTCAAGAGAAAACGCGACTAAAGCAAAGGCTACTGCCCGCGATGCGCTAACAGTTGCTCCTCCAGGGCGGCGATGCGGTTGTAAGCCGCCGTTAGCTGAGCCGTCAGTCGCTGAATCTGGATTTCCGGAGAAAACGCTGGCGCATGCCCTAGGTGGTCCGCCTCAAAATGGGGCTCATCATTAATGATGTCCTTATGATCGTAACTGGCGTCTAAGCCACCACTCACCTTCAAAGAAGGCGGTGGATTCACCTGAAAAGGCGGACTTGCCCCCTGAAAATCGGCTGGCCCCTGCAGCGCCAGCAGGCTCGTTACTTTATCGTTGATCTGCTCAAGCACAGCCGACAGTGTATCCACACGTGCCGAAAGTTGAGAGACCGTCTCGGGCGAAATATCCATAGCTAATGCTTTTAATCACACTGTGTCCTACACATAGTAGAAACCCTTACTTTTACCTGTGACTTTATTCCTGAATGATTTAACCTTTATTGCGGCGATCTTTCGAAAAATTTCGAAATGCCGTCATTTACTCACATGGATTATTTTTTGTTCCGAAAAATATTTAAGTCATGTTTTTCATACCCGAAATATAGCGGAATTGATTAACGGAAGAAGCAACTTAAATTATCTAAAAGTTTAAGCAATCGAAACAAAAACCTGACCTCGAGCAAACAACTCAGCCTAGCCTCCATCGTGCCTTTTCAAGTTGAGATAACGGCAGGCCTAATAATCTAAAACCCCTATTTCACCAAGGGTTTAAGCCATCAGGTCAAGCCTAAGAGGACGACGACCTTGCCCAAAGCGTTGTCCCTATCTACTCACCTGGAAAGTAACAGAATAAGTTTAGATTCAGACCACTAAACACTGTCATCCGTGCCACACAAAAGCCACAGGCGGTGGCCAAACTGCCCACCGCCAACATTGTTCGTCTAGGGGCATCAATTTTTCGTTGGCGCGACAAATGATTCTGTGCACTTCACTGGCCATTCACGACTCTATCTACACCACTTGAGTGCCTCTTTTCCGTCACTGATCAATGCCATCAGACGCGTACAGAATATCCGCATCGAACCGACACACCTCAACCTTAATTGGGTAAAACGACAGCCAATATTTTTACTTCCACCCTATAAAAATATTTCTAATCCCCTGCCCAAGCGGCCCCCCAAGCCGTCCTTAATTGGATGGATAGCCCCACCACCAATGGCCCAACCCAAATCACAACTCGTAAGATCCACCTTCAAATGGGGCAAAAATCGATCTAAAATACGGAGGCATAAGAGTTTATCAATAACTCGGTCTTTAGAGGTTGCTATGAAATTGATGAAGCAAGCATTCCGCAGCATGCTGGCGGTAGTCTTGGTCCTAGGTGCCTGCCTCATGGTGGCTGCACCTGCCAACGCGACTGACTACGAAGTCAAAATGGGCTCTGACGCTGGTCTGCTCGTATTTGAACCCGCAACGTTGACAATCAGTGCTGGGGATTCTGTCACTTGGGTCAACAATAAGATGGCCCCCCACAACGTTGTCTTTGATGAGAACAACGTTCCTGGTGGTAAAGCAGTAGCAGATGAGCTGACCCACACTCAGCTGACGTTCGCTCCTGGTGAGTCCTACGATTCCACCTTCACTGAGCCTGGCGAGTACAGCTACTTCTGCGCGCCTCACCGCGGCGCAGGCATGGTCGGCAAGATCATTGTTGAGTAAGACTATTTGCCCTTGGTGACCAGGCTTTACCTGCACTAAAGGTCAATCAGAACCGTAGGGCTTCCCTGATTAACGTTCTGGAATATTTGAAAGGGGGTAGTGAGTTTTCGCTACCCCTTTTTAGTGACTCCCCTTTTTTTGAGCGTGCCTACGATATTGCGTTCGTTGAGCTGCTAGAGGCAGTTCCTGGCGCTGAAGGTCTTTATTCTGGAGCCTCTCGACGTAGCCGAATGGGTCTAGCATCGCCCTTAACAGGATGGTGCAACTCAGCAGATGACATTTTTGGTAATTTTAACTAAAATACAGAGACCAGAATTGGTAATCTGAAGTTCAAGTTCCGAGACTAGCGAGGTCCGTCTGTGTTTACAACTGCGCCCATTTCCACGCCAACTTCGGCGCTCCCCCAAGACCTATTCACGGCCATTGAATCCCTTAAAAAGGAGCTAAATGCGGTTGTTCTAGCCCACTATTATCAGGAACCTGACATCCAGGACGTGGCCGATTATATCGGTGATTCACTGGGTCTATCGCGCCAGGCCGCTCAAACGGAGGCCGACGTAATCGTCTTCGCAGGCGTCCACTTTATGGCAGAAACTGCCAAAATTCTTAACCCCGACAAGCTGGTTCTACTGCCCGACCTTGACGCTGGCTGCTCCCTAGCCGATAGCTGCCCACCTGACGCCTTTGCCGACTTCAAGGCTGCCCATCCCGACCATTTGGTGGTGTCCTACATCAATTGCACCGCCGAGATTAAGGCCATGAGCGACATTATCTGTACTAGCTCTAATGCGGTACATCTCATTGAGCAAATTCCGCCAGAGCAGCCCATCATCTTTGCGCCAGATCGCAATCTCGGGCGCTACGTTGCCGCACAAACCGGTCGCGATCTGCTGCTGTGGCAAGGTAGCTGCATCGTCCATGAAACCTTTTCTGAGAAAAAGCTACTTCAACTCAAAATGGAATACCCTGATGCGGTGGTAGTGGCCCACCCGGAGTGCGAAGCGCCCGTGCTACGTCATGCGGATTTTATTGGCTCTACCACGGCTTTGCTTCAGCAGGTACAGCAAAGCGAAGCAGAACAGTTCATCGTTGTCACTGAGCCTGGCATCATTCACCAAATGGAAAAGCAGTCGCCCCATAAGCTCTTTATTCCAGCCCCACCCAGCAGCAACTGTAACTGTAACGAGTGCCCCTACATGCGCCTGAACACCCTCGAGAAACTGTATCTGGCCATGCGCGATCGCACCCCAGAAATTACGCTACCCAGCGATATCCAAGCAGCAGCGCTACAGCCCATTGAGCGGATGTTAGCGATGAGCTAGGCGCAGAAAGCAAGAAAGTATAGCCGTCGCCACAAAGTTTTGTGCACGACGGCGGGCCACTTGGCGACCATACTGGGCACTTGAGCGCCAGGATTGTCCTAAGCAAAGTGGCGAGCGCTATATCTCAGCACGACTGCTGAGCTCTACTGGCGCAGATAGTCGCGCACCTGATAAATCAGCAAATCTGAGACGTTACTCCGCTGAGCAGCAAGGGTCTCTCCGGCCTCTCGCTCAATTCGCTGCACCGACTCAGAGGGAAGATCGAGCAGCTGGAGCAACTGCTGATAGGCTTCATTTTCAGCCTGGTTAATGGGGGCTTCGTCTGGGGTGCGCGCACTGGCGCTGATCACCTCGTAGCCCACCCGCAGCACAAACTCCTTCTCGGTATCCGTCTGTAACAGCGGCACCAGTTCGCCCATGGGAATGTCTTGCACCAGATAGCTGCGAAGTTCTTCTTCGAAATAGGTTCGCTGCTCAGGATTGGGCGCAAAGGCATGGCTGAAGCGGTTAATCATCACGTCCACTTCCTCTCGCGCCAGGGTGCCATCGGCCCAAGCCAGGGCCAGAACAATGCGCAGCAGAGACATCTGACGAGGGGATAAGATGGGCGGGGGCTGTCCAATCATGGCAGTTAGGGAGTAGCAGATTTTCCCTAAAGCTTAGGAGCCCAGCCGAGAACTCTATCGCCTCTGAATCAATTATTCATATCAGATAACAAGCTATTGATGTCTCAGCTGTTATAGCCGTCG
>JBCBOC010000252.1:0-5971 GCA_039821475.1 Cyanobacteria bacterium J06632_22
CCGCTGTTCCGTCCGGTGGCTGGGTTCTCCTTGCCGACCCAGGAAGTGATGGACGCACCCTATGAGTTCTACGAACAGTTGGAGGAGTTAGAGAAAGTGCTCACGGACACCGCTACCACCTCGGTGCGGTTGGTCACTAACCCCGAAAAGATGGTGATTAAAGAATCCCTGCGAGCCCATGCCTATCTGAGCCTATATAACGTGGGGACGGATATGGTAGTGGCCAATCGGATTATTCCTGACAGCGTCACCGATCCCTTTTTCCAGCGTTGGAAGCAGAACCAACAACAGTATCGCCAAGAAATTCACGATGACTTCCGGCCCCTGCCCGTGAAAGAAGTGCCGCTGTTTTCGGAAGAAATGTGTGGTCTGGCTGCGCTAGAGCGCTTGAAAGAGACGCTCTATGCGGGAGAAGACCCTACCCAGATCTACTACAAGGAGACTACGCTGAAGGTGGTGAGTCATGAGAACAATCAGTACAGTCTGGAAGTCTATCTGCCGGGTATTCCCAAGGATCAGATTGACTTGAGTAAGACCTCAGATGAGCTGAATATTCGCATCGGCAATCATCGTCGTAATCTCGTGTTGCCTCAGGCCTTGGCTGCATTGCAGCCTGCGGGTGCCAAGATGGAAGACGACTATCTGAAGATTCGGTTTGCGGCCTAGGGCCACCCTACAGCGTCTCTAATTGAACGGGAACTGTACCAAATCTTAGGTCGCGTTGACGAAACAGCCAGGCCCATTGCGCCAATGGCAGTTTGCCGACGATGGGGGCAAGACGCTGAGCGAGAGCTAGTTTCCAGGTGGCGTTACGGATATCGTTTAAGCTTTCAGATTCGCGAAGCTGTAACGTTTGCGATCGCACCACCTCTGGCATCCGTTCCGTTTGAATGGTCTGTAAGGCTGCATCTACCCTGGCCGTTTCCCCGGTCCGTAGCGCTGGGACTAAGTGGTTCGTCGCCACAATGGCATCTCGCAGGGCCAGGTTGACCCCTTGGGCCCGAACCGGAGACATTGGGTGTGCCGCATCCCCCAACAGCAGCAGTCCCGGCACGGTCCATTGGGCGCATCGGCCCACCATGACGTTCAGCCGAATCGGCTCGCTCATATCCTGTCGATGTTGCTGCATATGCTCTGCCAGCCACTCTGGTGCCGAGGCTGTCGCCGCCGTCAGCCAGTCTTCGCCGAGTTGCCCCAAACCGCCCTTCGGCATAATTAGCCCGTATTGCAAGCGCCCATCCCAGGAGGTGTAGCAGGCGGCCGGATGGGTCTTAGCCCGGGCCATCAGGTAAAACTGACAGCGATTCTGTAGCCGCTGTGGCGCGGGCAACTTGAACCACAGCACATCGTACTGGTCTGGCAGTAAATCGAGCGGTAGGCCTACCTTGCGGCGTAGGGTCGAGCCCCGCCCATCACAGCCGATGACCAGGTCCGCTTCGAGGTGTGACACCGGACTCGAATGACCGGTGGGGGTCACGGCCACGCCCACGATGCGCTGCTGTGCATCTCGGATGACCTCCTGGACAGAGGTACCGGGCAGAAACCTAAAGTGGGTATAGGCCTGGGCCTGCTCGATCACCCCTTCCAGAAAGGCCGTTTGCGGAATAATGCTGAGGGCGCGGTCGCCTAATCGGTCTAACGGTTCCGGAACTGTAAAAATCTCTTTCCCTTCCAAAAAAATATTCCAGGATTCCAGGCGCCGGTATGGAATTGTCTTGAGCAAACTGCCCAGTCCCATCTGATGGAGTGCGTCCATCCCCGCCGGCATAAGGCCCTCTCCTCGGAAGATTCGATCTAGAGAATGTGCCTGTTCAATGAGCGTGACGGCAATCTGCTCACGGGCGAGCAATCGTGCCAAAGTAGCCCCCACGGGGCCCGCGCCGACAATGATAACCTGCATGGATAATTTTCCTGTGGAGCCTGTGGGGGCCTGTGAGGGAACGGTGATGACTGACGGTAGGCCCGCCTTTTCTTCACTGTAATCCCCTCGCAGCTATCTTCACGGTCATCAAGGGCTTTCGAAGGCGCATCGTCTGGTTAAGGCCGAAGCCATTGACTCGTCTGGCGCGGTACGTTCTGGCCGCTACGATATTTAGGGACTGTCGTAGCGATTGCTACAATACTGACAGTCCTGTGGCCCATCCAATGGCGACTCTCTACGATCTTCACCCGAAAGACCCGCAATCGCGCACCGTACAGCAAATTTGTCAGCAGCTGAGTCAGGGGGCGGTGATGCTGTATCCCACGGATACGGTCTATGCCATTGGTTGTGATTTGCAATCCAAGTCAGCGATTCAGCGCGTCCGCCAAATCAAACAAACCAGCAATAACAAGCCGCTGACATTTCTGTGCGCCTCCCTGTCAAACATCGCCGAGTATGCGTTCGTCAACGACCGGGCCTACCGAACGATGAAGCATCTGATTCCGGGGCCCTATACTTTTATCTTGCCAGCCACTAAGCAGGTGCCCAAGCTGGTGATGAACCCCAAGCGCAAGACTTCCGGCATTCGAGTGCCGGATACGTCGATCTGTCAGGCACTGTTGGCCACCTTGGGCAATCCCGTGATTTCGGCCTCGGCCCATGTCATTGACGAGGCCCGGCCCCGGCCCTATTTATCTCGGGTTGAGCTATTTGATGCGCTTGAGTCCCAGGTCGATCTGATCATCGACAACGGGGAAGATTTACACTACCAAACGTCAACAATTCTCGACATGACGAGCCGCGAGCCGCGGGTTGTGCGGGCGGGCCTCGGTTTTGATGCTGTGGACCATTTTGAGTTGGCGGACTGATGATCGAGGTCTGTTATTCCGCTTGTCGATCCTGGCTAACGCTTGACACCCAGGCTCTAGGCGTGTGAACCCATAATTTTTAAGCGATTCCATGGGCTGTCGCTTTGCAAAGGGGCGCGACAAACCATCTCAACCCTTAAAAGACATCAACGAAGTGGGTCCGGCTTCATCAACTTGTGCCATTGTGGTAAACGATCTAAATCCATGATCTAAATCTCTACAGACCCACAAGCGCCCCAGAGTCTATGGCAAGCCCCATGAAAGACAAAGCAATGTTGATGATCCCTGGCCCGACGCCAGTGCCCGAGTCAGTGCTGCTGGCGATGGCACAGCACCCCATCGGCCACCGCAGCGGTGAGTTTGGCAAAATTACCGGAGAAATCAATACCGGTCTGCAGTGGTTGTTTCAAACTCAACAGCCTGTACTCACCCTGGCTGCCAGCGGTACCGGTGCCATGGAAGCTGGCATCATCAACTTTCTGAGTGCCGGCGATAAGGTGCTGGTGGGTAGCAACGGTAAATTTGGCCAGCGCTGGGCCGATATGGCCAAGGCCTTTGGGCTAGAGGTTCAAGTGATCAGTGCTGAGTGGGGGAAGCCCCTGGACCCGGCCGCGTTTCGAAGTGCCCTAGAAGCTGATAGTGAGAAGGCCATCAAAGCTGTGGTCATTACCCATAGCGAGACGTCGGCTGCGGTGTTGAATGACTTAGCTGCCATTAACCAGGCCGTTAAAGCCCACGGTGAGTCGCTGATTATTGTTGATGCGGTTACGAGCTTGGGTGCCTACGACCTGAAGGTCGACGAAATGGCCTTGGACGTAGTGGGGTCTGGCTCTCAAAAGGGATTTATGATCCCGCCGGGGCTGGGATTTTTGACCGTGAGTGACAAAGCCTGGGCTGCCTATGACAAGGCGACATTGCCTAGGTTTTACTTTGATCTGGGCAAGTATCGTAAATCGGCTGCCAAAGACAGCACACCTTTCACGCCGCCGGTGAATCTATACTTTGCGCTGCATGCTGCGCTAAAGCTTATGCAGGAAGAAGGGCTTGAGGCTATTTTTGCGCGACATCGCCGCCACACGAATGCTACCCGTGCAGCGATGAAGGCGCTGAGTCTGCCCCTACTCGCCGCCGATGACTGTGCCAGTACGGCGGCAACGGCCGTGATGCCCACTGGTGTCGAGGCCGAAAAGATTCGCTCGGTGATGAAGCAGCAATTTGGCATTGCCTTGGCGGGGGGACAGGACCACCTGAAGGGCAAAATCTTTCGGGTCGGGCACCTAGGCTTCATTTGCGATCGCGATATTCTCACCACGATCGCATCCCTTGAGGCAACGTTACAAACTCTGGGTTATGACAACTTTGTGCCCGGTAGTGGGGTGGCCGCAGCGAACCAGGAGCTGGTCCCTCAGTAAAATGTGACCTGTCAAATGTAAGGTGAATCGTGGGGGGCGCGAGCTGAATGTTGCATCTCACGATCGCCTTGTTTTGATTGAGATTGTTATGGCAACAACCAATACCAATCAGGCGGTTTCCAGCCAATCGTAGATGCGCTCTAGCTGTTCCATAGAAACTAGCCCGTACTGCCAAAGCACCATCGGCAGCGGTCCAGGATCTTGTTGATAGTGCTTCAGTGCCAAATTGATCGAGTCTGGTGTCAGAAGCAGATCCTCACGCAAAAATGTAATGAGCCGTGTCAATCTTTCTGGCAAGGTTGAGTTCATTTTCTTTTCTCAAAATTGATTTTCTAAAACGGCGTTGTCGCAACCCACACAGAGATTGGGCTAACGTGCGAGTCACTGAACGCTTTATGCCAGGAGGTAACCGCATTGGAGACCTCACCAGTAAAGTGACTCGTGCTCTACATCCCAAGCCGCTCATTGAGCCTGCCGATCTACAACACCGTCAGAAAACGTAGATGAGACCAAAACCACAGCATCGGCCACACATTTTCCTGATATGGCAGTCGAAGGGGCGGTAGGCCCATGCGACTGCGTCGAGGGGCTCCAGAATAAAGGCTTTGAGCGCTATAAACTGTCCCGAGCAGCTCGACGAATGTAATAGAGCCTCAGAACCGAGGACGGAAACGGGCTTGAGTGGGTGACGACAGCTAAATCTAATGACGAAAAGCACTGTGATTGCGTTTCGTTATGATTATTATTTTTCAGGCTAGTTAATTGCTTACTTTATCAATCTGTAGAAATACGTAGATTGTTGATCCCAGCGATTGTAGAAACTCGATACGTTTCTTGACTAAATTTAATTTAGGCACTGTTCTGTCTCTGTAGAGTTCCCTGGGGACTCACAGGGGTATAGCTAGTGCAGCGTCAAAGCTAAAGATTTGGGTGATGCCAGTGAAATAGTGAGGGGTGAATCGTGAAGTAGCGTTTGGCCTTAAGCCCCTTTGAAGTAAAGACCTTCGACGATTTCACTGCCGCTCTATTTCACTGTTTCACTGGCATCGCCGACCCTAGTTCTTCGTGTTGACAGACCACGAGTTTCGATTTGATTAAAGCTTACGCTGCTCTGGACCTGCGGTTACGGCAGGCTTTCATTGTAATTAGCATGTTCAAGCCTGCGAGCAAAGCGGTAGGGTTGCGTCCGCCACTTTGCTTAAGACAGTTCTGATGCTCAAGGACTGAGTATGGTCGCTAAGCGGCCGCCGTCGCGCACAAATTCCAAAAAATGGCCTTTGGTGGCGATGGCGATGCGAACAGCCCGATTACAAGAAAACACGGTGATTGAGGGACGGCATCTGCTGCCGTACCTGGCCAATGCGGGCGGGATTAATTTCAGCAATCGCCATGCCCACGTCTTGACCTGCGTCTGCTAACACAATTCCCCAAGGATCGATAATCAGCGCATGTCCATGGGACTGGCGGCGGCTATTGTGAAAGCCTGTTTGGGCAGGCGCCATGACGTAGCAGGTGTTCTCGATGGCTCTCGCTTGGAGCAAAATCTGCCAGTGGTCTTTTCCGGTAAATGCAGTGAATGCTGCAGGTACCATCAGCACCTCTGCGCCCATTTGCGACAGGTGGCGATACAGCTCGGGGAAGCGCACGTCATAACACACCGAAAGACCCAAATTTCCAAGGGTTTTAGACGGGTAGACCCCTGGGAGCTGCTGTCCCGAGAGAACGGTTTGAGACTCCTGATAGGTATTGCCGTCGGGAAGGTTCACATC
>JBCBOC010000345.1:0-4955 GCA_039821475.1 Cyanobacteria bacterium J06632_22
GCCTCCCGTGACGGCGGCTGCCGTGCCAGAAATGTCTGTTGCGATTTCTCCTGTTCCCCTAACCCTACATGGCGAGCAAGTCATCTAACGCGTCGATGGCCTCGCAACCTGGCGCAGAGATTTTAGTTGTGGCCTGGGTGCGGGGAACAGGAGAAATCGCAACAGACATTTCTGGCACGGCAGCCGCCGTCACGGGAGGCCCGGCAACGGCCAAGCTACCGCCGCTGACGCGACCATACATATATTCGTCGGCATATTTGCGAAAGACAGCTTCCAAGGCCACCCGCGGATTTTTAAGGCCCCACTCATCGGCAATCAGCTGGGCCTTTTCAATCACGTCTTTACTTATTCGGATTTTGTTGTCATACATAGCTGGTTATCGGTTGAGACAGAAAACAGACCTTGGACGTTGGCAAACTGTGGATCGCTCAGAACAGAAAACAACTTGCGTCCTTCTAGACGTGAAGCAATCAGGTGAGAGCCACCACCGGTCACCAAAAACCGCGTGACTCTTGCCATGTAGGGGGTGTACTGAGCCTTAACCATTTGAAAAATCCCCTTAAACCATGGGTCAAGGTACTCATCCAACCAACCAGACCAGGAGAGGCCCGTATCCGCATACAGATGTTCCGCGCGAAAGCCATCCATAATCACCGAGGGATCCGCCGTAGTGCCCAGCACATTGGTCAGACGACGATCAAAACTAATGGCCGTGGCAAGTTCGTAGGTGCCGCCCCGGTCCATCACGTTTTCATCAATCACTTCACCGTTGGCATCCACCAAACGGGTTAACCAAGTGCCCCCGCCGATATCCACCACAATGGTGTAACCTGTCGCCGGCACGAGTCCGCGTTGCTTGGCGTGGAGATAGGCCCCCATGCCCTCGCGCTCAACCCGCACAGACGCAACCTGCACTTGCATCTCTACACCGTTGCGTTTGAATTGGTGCGGCCCTAATAGCTGCGCCTTAATATCATCACCCGATCGAATCGGATCGGGAGTAGACACCAGCAGGTGAAGGGTTGAAGCCTCTGTTTCCCCATTTTGCCCCCCATTTTTTCCCTTAGGCTCTAAGCAGGCATAGAGATGTAGCTTGGCCAGGTCAACCTTGTTTTCGATCACGGTCTGCTGCTGGCGGCGATATTTATAGGCCTGGGCACCAAAGTGATAACGGCGACCATCGGGCAATTCGATCAGGGGAGAGGCATCGGAGTAACTGACGGCATCGCGACCTTGGGGCAACTGAAAACGAACGGAACGAATCGCCTTAGGATGGCCATCACCATCGTAAAATTTCAGGTCATAGTTGCCGGCATCTAACGCCAGCACACGGGTGGCTAAACCGGGCGTCGATGCAGCCTTACGGGCACGGGGGGTCTTCGTCGCAGTCGGCATGGTGAACCTCACCAAAGATAAACATCGAAAGCTTAAGGACGATGGCTGAGGTCATGTCGATTAAGTCCCCGAGTTACACGACCATTGCGCGTAGCGCAGCGCGCCGTGGCTCGACCCAACCGCTATCCCAATTGCCATCGCCATTTAGTACAAAAATACTATACTCAGGGTCCACGGGAATTGCAACCCCATCTGTCCCCACCCGTGATGATCGCCCGTTGACAACCCCCAATCGACGAGAATGCCTAACCAATCCTCCAAACACCCTGACCGCATAAGTTTTTGAAGTTTGTATACCGTTTTTTCAAAAGGTGTATATCTTCGGAGATGCGTAACAGAAAACTGTTGCATTTTTTTATAAAGAAAGCCGTTTTACACAGTGTTTCCACAATTTCTCCACAGGGTTTTCCACGTTTTCCACAGGGTTTTTCACAAGGTTGGGGTTTTGAGCCATTTCTGTGGATATTGGATACAGACCTGACTTTACTTAGAGATAATATATTTTTGTAAACAAAATCCGGCGTAACCCTATTTCTAGCGTGCTACCGAAAAATCACGCAGACGGCCATGTGTTTTTTCGGCCCATTGAAAAGTCATCCAGTTCTGCCTGACAATAACAATCACTGCCCGAGATAACTGTGTTTGTTTTTTTGATGTTTTTCAAACTGCAACAGTGTTCTCAAGGGGCTGTATCTACCTAAGTGCAAAAGGATTCTTTCGATGACCACCCATCCTGTTAGTTTGCTAGTTGATGTTCCTGAAGAGCTTTATCAATCGCTTCAACAATATTTAGAGTCACACACGTTATGGCATCAAAATCGTGTTTTCCAAGCGGCTCTCTCGCTGTTCTTGATGCAAAACGGTATCAGTAACAAACAGATTAGTAATCTCTATTTAGATAGCTTGTTCGATAGGGCGGCCTAACGTAGGTCACGATATCTTCTTATCCAACTGGGTTGCTGCTGCGATCGCACTTTTCTCCTGGCCCCGTCGAGCATAGGGTCGCAGCTCTGCCACCTCACATCCCGCAAGAATGCTTAAATTCTCCAAACTCATGCCGCGCATCAGCATTTCAACACACCAGGTTTGACGGGCCTGAATCGGATCAGGGACAGTTGCCCCCACATCTATGCCCTGCCACCACTGATCCCAACGGGCCTGAACCGCCTCGACCGAGAGCGGTTCTCCACTTTCGGTAATAAACAGGTGGGCCGCACCGTCTTTACGTGCTTTGAGCCACTTTGTTACCGCATTACTCGTGTAAGACCCATAGCGCTTTCCTAAAATCCATTGATTAACCGATACCTGTCGGGGACGCCCCGGCACAACCACCTGCAACAGATGCTGTGTCTTGTCGCTAATGTGGTGCGATCGCAACAGCATCGGCACCTCTTCGGGCCTTAGCCCCGCCCCAAACAGAACCAGGGCTAGGGCCTGGTCCTGCAGGCTTAAGCCTTTGGCTTGCTTAATCACCTGGTGCACCCAAACTGCCGGCAAATCTTGAACAGCGCCAGCCTGGGTGGATGGCGGCTGGGTCTCCGCGTGCTGCGCGGCGACAGCAGTCTCATCTACGGTCACAAAGGCCCGCGCCAACACCTCCAAAAAATCCTGTCGTTCGGGCCACAGCGAATAGCCGCTGGTTGCCTCGATCACCACATAGCCCACCAGCAAGGCCCCCAGACAACTGGCAACATCCTCCGACGAGAGCCGGGCACTCTCCCCCAATAGATGATCTAAGTGACTAGCCATCTCGTGACGCAGGTCCACCAGCCGAGCCCGCAGCAGCTGCACCTGTTCTTCAGAGTAGTGGTCCGCCTCACCAATCACAGATTGAACAAACCGAGGAAACTGCTCTAGCGCCTGCAAACAGACGTCGGCGTACCCTTTCAGAGCGACAGCGGGCTGAGCCGCATTGAGTTGGGGGGGCGTCTGTACCGCCATGGGCACATCCTGCAGCATGGCAAGCAGCAGCCCGTACTTATTGCCAAAGTTACGAAACAGCGTGGCCTCATTGACCCCCGCCTGATCGGCAATCTGTCGCGTGGTGGTTTGGCTCACCCCCTGGGTCAAAAAAAGCTGCAGTGCCGCCTGGGTGAGGCGTTGGCGAGTAGACAGATTAGACATGGAACTTAGACGAGGGAATCCAGCTTAACCATGCAAGTGATACTTGCACATTTAGATAAAGGCTGCTAACGTGAGTTCAGTTGCAAGCGTTACTTGCAGATTCACAGTTTAGCAATTCGACGAATACACCGCCATGACCTCACAACTGACCATGCCCCCAGTCACTGGGGCCGACAGTGTACCCAAGCGTCCCCCTTTGGACTGGGTCAGTGTCGGTTTTTTTACTGCTTTTCACGGCCTGGCACTACTGGCACCCTGGTTCTTTTCCTGGTCTGCATTGGGCGTAGCAGTTGTGCTGCACTGGCTATTTGGCGGCATTGGCATTTGCTTGGGCTATCACCGAATGTTGAGCCATCGTAGCTTCCGCGTCCCCAAATGGTTGGAATATGCGATCGCAACCTGCGGTGCCCTGGCCATTGAAGGCGGCCCCGTCTTCTGGGTTGGTGGCCATCGACGCCATCACGCCTTTTCCGAGGACGTGCACCAAGACCCCTATTCTGCGAAGCGGGGATTCTGGTGGAGTCATATTTTATGGATTATCTATCCTGAGCCCACCACCTTTGACAACAAGCGGTATGCCAAATACGCCCCCGACCTGATGCGTGATCCATACTATCGCTGGCTCAACAAGAACTTTCTTTTACTGCAAGTCCCGCTTGCTATTGGGCTGTACCTAATCGGCGGATGGTCCTATGTGGTCTACGGTATCTTCGTTCGTGCCGTCATGCTGTGGCATTCCACCTGGCTGGTTAACTCTGCGACTCACCGTTGGGGCTATCGCACCTTTGATGCCAACGACAATGCTCGTAACCTTTGGTGGGTGTCCCTGATGACCTACGGTGAAGGTTGGCACAACAACCATCACACGTACCCTCGTTCGGCCCAAACTGGTTGGAAATGGTGGGAAGTCGATGTGACCTGGCAGACGATTCGTCTCATGGAGCAACTCGGACTTGCCACTAAGGTCAACCGCATTCCGACCAGAGCCAAGCGTTAACGTTTAGCACAGCAGCCTCGATCACGCGTCCCAGACCAGTTGAACTGGAGCGGTCAACACCAAATACCCCTCGCTGTTTTGTTGCAGCGAGGGGTATTTAGTGATTTATAGCCATCCGCGAAAAGATTGAGCCGGATTGAGCGTCACAACGTGCTTTGTGATCAATGGAATTGCCCGACTCAGAGGCCCAAGCTCAGGGTCCCAAAAACTGTAGTAGTCGAAAGGGGTGTCAAAGCCTTCGACAGCGTCGCGGAGCGATCGGATCAGCGGGCTCAGCACCAGAAACTGACCTTATAGATCTCGCCACTTTGCTGAGGACATCCCCTGACGCTCAAGTATTGGCGACGGCCATATACAGCAATCGCCACAAACGTTTGTGCGCGGTTGCGGGCCACTGGGCGACCATACCCAGGGGTTCACAGCCAGAACTATCCTAAGC
>JBCBOC010000789.1:0-2047 GCA_039821475.1 Cyanobacteria bacterium J06632_22
CGCAGACCCCTATCGCTGGTTAGAGGACCCCAACGCTGACGACACCAAAGCCTGGGTTGAGGCACAGAACAAGGTCACCTTTGGCTACCTGAGCCAGATTGAGCAACCCGAACAGATCAAGGCTCGCCTAACCGAACTGTGGAACTACGAGCGCTACAGCAGTCCCTTTAAGCGCGGTGGTCGCTACTTTTTCTACAAAAACGACGGCCTGCAAAATCAGAGTGTGCTGTACACTCAGCCCACCTTAGAGGATGACGCTAAGGTACTGCTCGACCCCAATACCCTGTCAGAAGATGGCACCGTCGCACTGGGCTCCACCGCCGTCAGTGAAGATGGTCAGTACATGGCCTATAGTCTCTCTGCCTCTGGGTCCGACTGGGTCGAGTGGACGGTGCGCAATATTGAAACCGGGGAGGACTTGGCGGACCACCTCAAGTGGAGTAAGTTCTCCGGCGCGTCCTGGACCCACGATAGCCAAGGCTTTTTCTACAGTCGTTACGACGAACCGAACGAAGACAGCCAGTTCGAAGACGTCAACTACTACCAAAAACTCTTTTATCATCGCCTGGGTAACCCCCAATCCGAAGACCAGCTCATCTACGAACGGCCAGATCAAAAAGAATGGGGATTTAGCGGCGGCGTTACCGATGACGGGCGCTACCTCATAATTTCTGTTTGGCGCGGCACCGATCCCAAAAATCTGGTGTTCTACAAAGACCTACAGGATCCCAACGCTAAAGTTGTTGAACTGATTTCTGAGTTTGAAGCCGAGTACGGCCTGATTGATAACGACGGCACTACGTTTTGGTTTCAAACCGATCTCAATGCCCCGAAAGGTCGCCTAGTCGCCATCGATATCAGCAACCCTGCGAAGGAGAACTGGCGCGAGATTCTCCCTGAAGCACAAGAAACGCTCCAGTCTGTGAGCCTGCTCAACCACCAGTTCGTTGCAGACTACCTAAAGGATGCCTACACCACGCTCAAGATCTACGACCTTGACGGCAACTTTGTTCGCAACGTAGACCTGCCCGGCATCGGCTCTGCCGGCGGCTTTGGCGGAAAGAAAGACGACACCGATACGTTCTACAGCTTCACCAGCTACACCGTGCCCAGCCGCATCTACCGCTACAACATGGCCACGGGCGAAAGTCAGCTCTTTAGGGAAGCGCAGGTGGCCTTTGACCCCAGTCAGTACGAAACCCATCAGGTGTTTTACACCAGCAAAGACGGCACCCGTGTGCCCATGTTTATTACCCACAAGCAGGGTATCGAACTCAACGGGCAAAATCCGACGCTGCTTTACGGTTACGGCGGCTTTAGCATTTCGCTGTCACCCGGCTTCTCTGTTGGCAATCTTGTCTGGCTAGAGATGGGCGGTATTTACGCCGTGCCTAACCTACGGGGCGGTGGTGAGTATGGCGAAGCCTGGCATGAGGCGGGCACCAAAACCCAAAAACAGAATGTGTTTGACGACTTTATCGCCGCTGCGGAGTACCTGATTGAGAACAACTACACCGCGTCAGACAAGCTGGCGATTATGGGCGGCAGCAACGGCGGCCTGCTGGTAGGAGCCTGCATGACCCAGCGACCAGACTTATTTGCTGCAGCGCTACCGGCAGTGGGCGTGCTAGATATGCTGCGGTTTAACCAGTTCACCATTGGCTGGGCCTGGGAGTCGGACTATGGCTCCCCGCAGAATGAGGCGGAGTTTAAGGCGCTGTATGCCTACTCGCCACTGCATAATCTGAAGCCTGGCACAGCATATCCGGCCACGATGATTACCACGGCAGACCACGATGATCGGGTGGTGCCTGCCCACAGTTTTAAGTTTGCCGCGGCATTGCAGGCAGCCCACCAAGGGGAGAATCCAGTGCTGATCCGCATTGAGACAAAGGCGGGACATGGAGCGGGTAAGCCTACTGCGAAGATTATTGAGGAGGTGGCAGACAAGTGGGCGTTTTTGACTCGATCGTTGGGGTTTGAGCCAGAGAATTTGAGTTAAGGGAGCCTGATAGAGCCAGCAGCAACAATTACCAAATGGGGTAGA
>JBCBOC010000138.1:0-7732 GCA_039821475.1 Cyanobacteria bacterium J06632_22
ACAACCGCGGCGTTTGCCTTAATAATCTGGGGCGTTACGAGGAAGCGATAGCCAGCTATGACAAGGCGCTAGAGATTAAGCCGGACTATCACTCCGCCTGGAACAACCGCGGCATTTCCCTTGATGACCTAGGGCGTTACGAGGAAGCGATCGCCAGCTATGACAAGGCGGTAGAGATCAATCCGGACGATCACTCCGCCTGGAACAACCGCGGCGTTTCCCTCGAGAATCTGGGCCGTTACGAGGAATCGATCGCCAGCTATGACAAGGTAGTAGAGATCAAGCCGGACTATAGTTTGGCCTTTGCGAATCGCGGTGATGTTTACAGGTGCTTAGGCCAGCCTCAGTCGGCCCTGACCGACCTTAACCGAGCCCTAGAGCTAAAACCAGACTATACCTGGACGCTGGCCACCCGTGCCCAGACCTATGGGCAAATGCAGCAGTACGAGATGGCCCTGCAAGATATCGAGCGCGCTATTGAGATAGACCCTGAAGACACCTTTGCCATTGGCTATCGCGGTCAGGTCTATCTTTGGCAACACCGTTATGCCGATGCCCTAGACAGTTTCAAGCAAGCACTAGAAAAAGAGCCTGATGACGACTGGACGCTCTACCTCCGTGCCCTGGCAACGGCCAAACTTGCTGACGTAGATGCCCCTGCCACGACCTCCAGCGCTGATTTAACCCAAGCGATCCACCTCGCCCAAACCACCAAAGAAAAAGACCCTGATAACTGGTTCAACTATTTCAACTTAGCCCTGTATCACCTCGCCGCAGGCCACCCCCCGGACGCCGACCACCTCTACCAAACTGGCTTTGACACGGCCCCCAATTGGGCACTGCGCATGGCTACCCGCGACCTGCGAGACTACCTCAGCCTTTTCCCTAACGATGCGGCTGCTCAAACCTGGCACAACCAGTTAAATCAGACGAGTCAGTAAAGCTTGACCCTGCCCAACAGGGTTGTTGCGCCTAGGGGGTGCGACGGGTTTAATCTGCGTTGCTTAATCAGCACGCGTGCCGCCACGAATATCGCGACCAACCGCTCTTAGCATCGCGCCCCTGTACACGGGGCTGATGCACACGGGTTCATGTAAATTTTTCCGCTTCAGTAGGCCCTGCTGCACATTGTCCCCAGCCCAAGAAACGCTATAAAGACCATAGACAGCGAGGCAATCCCCACCATGATGATTCAACTGCTGGCCGGTGATATTGGCGGTACCAAGACGATTCTGCGCCTGGTCGAGGCCAACGGCAACGACCTACAGCACTGTCCAGCCGGTCAGGTGAAGCTGCACACCCGATTCGAAAATCGCTACCCCAGCGGCGATTACCCCGATCTGGTGCCGATGGTCGAAGCCTTCTTAGCCGAGGCCAAAGCCACTGGCGGTGAAGTCCACCCCAAAACCGCCTGCTTTGCCATTGCTGGCCCTGTCAAGCAAAACGCTTCTCAGCTTACTAACCTAGCCTGGATGCTCAGCGGCGACCGCCTGGCCGAAGAATTGCACCTAGATAAGGTCCAGCTGATCAACGACTTCGAAGCCGTGGGCTACGGCGTGTTAGGCCTGGCCGAGGACGATCTAGAGACCCTGCAGGTGGGACAGCATAACCCCACCTCCCCTATCGCCATTATTGGTGCGGGGACCGGGCTGGGCCAAGGCTACCTGATTAGCATTGGCGACCAGTACCATGTGTTCCCCTCCGAGGGCGGTCACGCCGACTTCGCCCCCCGGTCAGAAATTGAGTTTCAGCTGCTGCGCTACCTGCTAGACAAACACTCCATTACACGGGTTTCGGCAGAGCGAGTGGTGTCGGGACAGGGCATTATTTCCATCTATCAGTTCCTTCGCGATCGCAACTTCGTTTCCGAGTCGGAGGACATTGCCCAGGTGGTACGCACCTGGGAGCAAAAGGCCGGACAGCGCAGCCAGGTGCCCGACCCCGCCGCTGCCATTGCCAAAGCCGCCAAAGCCCGCAGCGATCGGCTGTCGGTGCGGACGATGGAGTTGTTTATTTCGGCCTACGGTGCCGAGGCGGGCAATCTTGCCCTAAAGCTGTTGCCCTTTGGCGGACTGTACGTGGCGGGCGGCGTCGCTGCGAAGAATTTAGACCTGATTAAAGAAGACTTTTTTATTAGTGCCTTTAACGACAAAGGCCGCATGGATAAGATTTTGGAACAGATTCCGGTCCATGTGGTGATGAACCAGAGTGTGGGCCTGATTGGTGCAGCGCTGAAGGCCAGCCGACTCTGAGCACTTGAACACACTTTGTTAATACGCTTTGTTATTGAAATAATTTGATTTGTTGATGGGTACCGTAAACCTTCAGGGGTATCGCTAGGGTGAGCCATCACGATGGAACCGAATAACGCATTTCAGCCGTCTAACCCGGAGTTGGACGAACCGCTAGAAGATATTGTTGAAAATATTCCCGTGGGTGCCGATCGCCGCCTAAAGGAGCGGCGGGACGCCGAGCGCCGAGCGGCTGATCGGCGAACAGCAGACCGACGACAAACGCCATTGTCGACACGATTAAAGAATGGCCTGTGGAAGGTTTATGCGGCTAAATATCAGCTAGGAAAAAATGACCTGCTGCCCTACAGCTCCCGCCGGACCACCTGGTTAGTGGATGACCTGGCGCCCGAGGCCAAGCGCTATCGTTTTTTCGATCAACATAGCGATGCCGAAAAGCGTTACGACCAAGTCTTGGCCGTCGCCATTTTGGAAGCGTCCCATGCGATCGATCAGTGTAATCGCCGGGCCATTGCGGTTATTGAAGAAATTGCAGAGACCATCAATAAAGCGTATCGGCTAGAAGCCAAGGACCGACGAGAACAAGAACGACGAGCCAGTGAGCGGCGCCAGTGTGAACGGCGGGATGACACCCGCCATAATTTAGATCGCCGTCACCGCCTCAACTAAGGGGCTGTTGCCAGGGTAATGAGCTTTAAGTACTGCTTGAGTTTGACGGGGACATTTTGGGCTGAGTCGAGCCCCGTGACCCCTCGCCAGGCATTGTCGTCTTGCCAGCGAATCCCTTTGAGGTTAGCCCGTTCAAAGTTGGCCCCTGTGAGAGTGGTATGGCTAAAGTTAGCCCCCTGTAAATTGGCATCCCTAAACTCAGCGCCGCTGACGTCCGCCTCTGCCAGGTTAATCCCGACTAGCGATGCCCCGTCGAAATGGGCGTTGGTAAACTGCGCCTCTCGACCATCGGCGAACTTGAGGCAAGCTTCATGGAGCTGTGCCCCCCTCAGATCTGCTTCGCGGAGATCGGCCGCTCGAAGGTTGGCCTGGCTGAGGTCCGCATAGGTGAGGTCACACTTTTGTAGGACCGCGCCAGCCAGTCGCGCGTTGCTGAGGTTGACCCGTCGCAGACGGGCAGAGGTGAGCGTCGCACCGTAAAGCTGGCTATTGGTCAGATCCGCCTCCACCAGTCGGACGCCCTCTAGCCGTGCATGCCCCAATTTGACGCCTCGTAGCCGTGCCCCCTCCAGTGGCAGCTCTGCGAGGTCTAACCCTGCTTGGTTAAGGTCTTCCAGGGCTTGGGTCCGCAGGTCACAGACCCGCTCGCCCTTCGCGGCAAATATCACCTGCCAGGCATCGTACCGTAGCCGCTGGCGTTGTTCTCGTCGTCGATCGGGCCAGTTGAGTGCGATCGCAATGACCCCGGCCAAAATACTGAGGGATTCTAGATTGTCCAATAGAACAGAATCGACCTGCCGGACGACCCGTTGTCCGGGCGGTGTGGCTTCAAAGCGTGGCAGGGCAATGATTGCCCCCGTCATCATTGATAAGAACAAACACCATTTGACAAATAGTGAAAGCGGTAATGTTCGCCCCAGTCGCTGTAGCACCAATACGCACCCATGTAACGTCATCTTACAGATGTGTTACCCGGCAAATGACAGGACCGTATCGCGGTCAAAACTTTTCCGTAAAATTGTCAGTAGGCGGGCTTGAGAGAGGCACACCTAATCCCGACCGTTGCGGTAAATGGCCACTTTGGGGCGTTTCACCCTCACCGGCTCAATGTCGTGGAAGTGGCCATAGTCAATCACCGCGCGACCATCGGAGCGCGTCCGTAGAATGTCGACAAACTTGTGATGCCAGTACACCTTTTCGGCCTTAAAAGAATGGCGAGCATGGATGGTTTGGGAGAGGGTTTCGTCTAGCCCCGTCAGCGTGACGATAATTTCTGCCCGGTCGCGCCGTAGGGTGTCGGCGGTGTGGCCGTGGAGGGGGCTGTCCTCATCGAGGCTGTGCAGGGCTGTCCAGCTGAGGGTGAAAACGGGGGTGTGCGATCGCACCAATCCCAAATCATGAAACCGGCGGATGAATTCCCCTTCTAGGGTCATCTCATCGCGCACCAGCGTCACCCAAAGCTGGGCCTCCAAAATATAGTTATGGCGCTTATTAGCCGTGCGAAACATCAGCGTGGGGGTGCCGTTAAAGGGCGCAACCACAGCGACATCGCTGAATAAAATCCGGGCCGTGGGCAAGGAAAACCGAGCAAACACCAGCCCTGTTGTTGTGGCCAGAAAGAACACGCCAAAAATCGCCTCAATCACCACCAGCCAGTGGGTATAGACTGTTGTGGGGTGCATGGCCCCATAGCCGATGGAGGCCATCGTCTGAACGCTGAAGAAGAACAGCTCCAAGAGGGAATCGGCCTCGGCAACGGCACCCTCGTCTAGACTGTAGGCCACGGCAAACAGCCCATTGACCGCCAGGTAAGACGTGCTGACCAGCAAAATAAATCCGAACCACGGTAGCGTCAGCAGGATGTGGTACAGGTCTGACCAATAGCTGTGGCTCACCCCAATCCGTTCAATATCGGGGTAGCGCTGTCCCCGGTATTGCAGTAACTGCCGGGTCATTTGTTTTGTGGTCTGTCGCAATTTGGCCATAGATTCGGTAGATAAAATGCAGCACTAAAAACAGGTACGGCGGCAGGGGTGACCACAGGGGGAACGGCCATTGTTGCTGGCGGAGTCCTTCATGGCCCCACGGCAACATGGCCCATAACGAAAGGGAAGGCAGTTTTGTCCTCAGGGTGAGAGCTGCTAGACATTAGTTACAGATTGTAACTAACTTGGACGGGGCGCTGTGTCCGTTGTCTGTGCTATTGCTGTTGTCGTTGGGCTGGAGGCGGTTTTCGGGGGATTTGAGGGGGCGTTTTTGGGGTATCTCGGTGTCGCCCATGGGGCTTAGCTGCGGTTGGTGGTTAGCACACCAATAATGACCACTAGGCCCCCCAGCAAAACGCTGGAAGCCAGGGTTTCCTGGAGGATAACGGCGCCCAAAATAATGGCTGAAACGGGGACCAGGTTAATAAAGACACCTGCCCGTGCTGGGCCAATGGCCCGAATGCCATCGTAATACCAGCAAAACCCGACGGCAGAGCCCAGGACGCCCAGGTAGGCCAGGCTTGCTACTGTCGCTGGCCCCATGGTGGCAAACTCCCCGATAGCGCCCCCTGCTAGGGCAGGAATGCTGAGCAGGACCGTCCCGGCCAGGCAGCCGTAGGCATTGGCAACCAGGGGTGACAGTTGCACCATAACCGCTTTGCCCGTCAGCGTGTAGGCCATCCAGCTCAGCACACAGCCGAGAATCAGCAGCTCCCCTAGGCCGAGCCCCCGTTGCAAAACGGTCAACGGCTGTCCTTGGGTGATCACCCAAGTGGCCCCGAGTAAAGAAATTAGAATGCCAAGTATCTTTGGTCGGGTGAGTTTTTCGCCGAGGAAGAGGGCCGACCCCAGTGCGATCGCAATCGGATTCAAGGCAATAATCAGCGCGGCCCGACCCGCCTCAATAAACTGCAGTCCGGCAAAGAAAAAGGCGTTGTAGCTGAAAATGCCGCTCAGTCCCAGGAGCCCCAATAGGAGCCACTGCCGTCCCCGAGGCCGGGGCAGGTGCCCCTCGACCCGCCAGACCACCAGCAACAGACAGATAGACGCGACCAAAAACCGACCCAAAGCCGCCGTAAAGGGCGAAAGGGTCTGGACGGCAATGCGCCCTGACACAAACGTGCCGCCCCACAGCATCATGGTCAGCACCAGTTTGAGATAGATTCCGTTGACCACGTTAGGGATAGCTTCCGTTACTTTGCTTGAGCCGCATCATAGGGCATGGGTGGCGAGGCCGGGGTCATGGGACGGTAAACATTGCGCCAGCGTGTCGACCAGCTGATCGAGTTGGGCCGTGGTGTGGGTGGCCATCACCGTCAGGCGCAGCCGACTGGTGGGCACGGTGGGGGGGCGCACCGCCGAGGCAAAAATGCCGTGGTCCATGAGCTGTTGACCTAGGGTCCGGACGGTGGCGGCATCCTTAACCTGCAGACATATAATCGGTGAGGCTGAGGGCAGCAGGGTGGTTTGTGTTCCCAGCCGCTCGTTCAGCTGCTGGGATAGATACTGGCTATTGTGCTCAAGCTGCATCAGTCGCTCTGGTTCCTGGGCCAAAATCTCCAGGGCGCAGCGGGCGGCTGCCGCGTCAGCCGGTGAAAGGCCGGTGGTGTAAATCCAGCTGCTGGCCCGGTTGCGCAGCAGCTCAATCAGGGGCTTGGACCCGGCAATAAAGCCGCCCAGGCTGCCCAGGGCCTTGCTTAGGGTGCCGACGTGCACCATGGCCCGCCCCGTACAGCCAAAGTGCTCCACGCAGCCAGCGCCGGTTGCCCCGAGCACGCCGGTCCCGTGGGCATCGTCCACCAGGGTCATGGCGTCGTACTGCTCGGCCCGGTCCAAAATTTGAGGTAGCGGGCACAGGTCGCCGTCCATGCTAAACACGCCATCGGTGACGATCAGGCAGCGGCGGTAGTCGGCCCGGTGGTCTCTGAGGGCCTTTTCTAGGGCTTCGACATCGCTGTGGGGGTAGTCGATCACCGCTGCGCCGCTGAGGCGGGCACCGTTTTTGAGGCTGGCGTGGTTGTACTGGTCCGCCAGGATCAGGTCGCGGTGGGACACTAGCGTTGCGATCGCACCCAAATTCGCCAGATACCCCGAGCTAAATACCAACGCATCGTCGGTGTGTTTCAGGGTTGCCAGGGCCTGCTCCAGACTGTGGTGAATCGGCCGATGTCCGCTCAACAGCCGCGATCCAGTGCTGCCTGTGCCGTATACCTCTGCGCCTAGGCTCGCCGCCTCGGCCAGTCGGGCATCGCTGGCCAGGCCCAAGTAATCATTGCTGGCAAAGTTGAGGCAGCGCTGCCCGTCCACCTCCACCACCGGCCCGCCAGCGGTATCAATGGTCTTGACCTGTCGGTACCAGTGGGCCCTGTGCAGGGTGGCTAAGGTATCGGGTATCCAGTCGTAGGCTGCCTTGCCCATGATCCGTGGCCCCTATCGTCGTACCGGTTCCGCATCGGGAATCCAAGTGTAGGGGTCTCCCGAGACCCGCACACCGTTCTGCCGTGAGACGGTTACGACCACCACATTGCTATCGTTGCGGCCGATGTCCAAATAGCCGGTGGACCACACCTCAAAGCGGTTGAAGCCGGTTAATTCTAGATAATATGCGCCGGGCTCTACTTCGATGCGTTCCCGGCGATTAAAGTTACGGGGCTCAAACACACGACGACCGTTGAGGGTGACGTTTGCCCACTCTTGACCCGGGGCAACAAATTCAATCACGACCGTTTCTTCTTCTTCCACAGGGGTAGAGCCGGGGCCGCGGATGATGACGGGGGCATTGATAATCACATCGGCCTGGGCGGCGGGTACTCATGGGAGTACCCG
>JBCBOC010000121.1:0-8143 GCA_039821475.1 Cyanobacteria bacterium J06632_22
CGGGCGTCATCTGAACAACCTCAATGTCTTCGTCCAGGTCCTGTTCTGGTGCTATTTCTAAGGCTTCTAAATCCGTTGCTAAGTAGGCGTAGATAATTTCATCGGAGTAGCCGGGGGCCAGCGGAAATTGCCCTATCGTGTGCCAGGTGTTAGCGGTGTAGCCCGTTTCTTCTTCAATTTCCCGTTGGATGGTGGTCAGGGCGTCTTCTCCGGGCTCGATGGTGCCTGCTGGAAATTCCAGTAACCGCCCTTGCAGGGCAAAGCGATATTGCCGCACTAATACCAGCTGTCCGTCAGAGGTCACTGGAATGGCCATGGCTCCGCCAGGATGGCGAATGCATTCCCAATCGCCTTCAGCTTTATTGGGTAGGCGCATTCGATTCACTTCAAAGTTGAATTTGCGACCTTCATAAAACAGTCGCTGTTTAATCAGTTGAGGCGGTTCTTGGCCGAGGGACATGGGGAAACTCTCAGGGCTAAACTCTCATTTGCGTCAGGGCCAGGCCGGTTAGACCACTGTCCTGCCGATGGCCCAGGCTATTTAGGGGGCGGACGTATGGGTTGCGTTCGTCCTTGATTGTTGACTAGCCAGCATCGGATGGGATAGTCGCGAACTTTAGGGTAGGCAGGTTTGGGTCCCTTTCGACCCCCGTTTGACTGACTTGGCTGAGCATGTGTCTGACGGATTGCTGGCGTTGTGGATGGTGCCAGTCGGGTGCGATATCGGCTAAGGGTACGAGCACAAAGGCCCGTTCGTGGAGGCGTGGATGGGGCAGTGTCAGGACTTGAGTGGTCAAAACCTGGTTGCCGTAAAGGAGTAGATCGATATCAATGTGACGGGGTCCCCAACGGGTTTGACGTACTCGACCCATAATCGTTTCTACGCCAAGCAGTTGCTGTAGCAGCTGAGCAGGAAGCAAGGTGGTGCTGAGCAAAGCGCAACAGTTCAAAAAATCGGGTTGGGGTGGCCCTACAGGAGCAGTGCGGTAAATTGGCGAATAGGTCAATACATGAGTATTTGCGATCGCATTTACCCGTTCTAGGGCTTCGGCCAGAAGCGCCGCCGAGTCACCTAGGTTGCTACCCAATGCGATCGCAACTGCATTGGGCTTTCCCGGCGGCGGTGTTTGGACAACGGTCATCAAAGCTTGCAGATGAGAAGGGCTGTCCTACAGATTGGGTTGAAGCCGGGCAATCAGCTGGTCTGCCGTTAGAGCCCCTTCAATCCGGTCAACTTCTTGTCCTTGATTGAACAGCACCATGGTGGGTAGCGCATAAATCTGGTGCTGGGAGGCTAGGTCAGGGTAACGGTCCGTGTCGATTTTGACGATCTTGACCTGGTCTTTGAGCTGGCCTTTGACCTGTTCTAAAATGCCGGACATCAGCTGGCAGGGGCCGCACCAGGTGGCGTAGAAGTCAACCAAAATCGGTTCTTCGGACTGGGTCAAAAGATCGGCGAAGCTAGAAAACTGCTGTTTGACAGCCATGATTTACCTAAGGGGATGGGTTGCCTCGATTTTAGCGGAGGAAAATGGGGGGTGAAGGGGAGTGCTAAATAACTTCACTCCCCCTGTTTGCCCCTCGCCCCACCCGCGTAATACAGTATTCGAGCCGTTACCCCCAAAAGGACCCATGAGTGCGTTACAGGATAAAGTTGCCATCGTAACCGGCTCGTCACGAGGCATTGGTAAAGCTGCTGTGCTGGCACTGGCCAAGGAAGGGGCCAATGTGGTGGTGAATTATGCGCGGTCTAGTGCGGCGGCGGATGAGATTGTGGCGCAAATTGAGGCAGAAGGGGGAACTGCGATCGCACTGCAAGCCGATGTCTCCCAAGCGGATCAGGTGGATGCGCTAATCAAAGGCACCATGGACAAGTTTGGCCGCATTGATGTGCTGGTGAACAACGCCGGTATCACCCGCGATACCCTGCTGCTGCGCATGAAGCCAGAGGACTGGCAGGCGGTAATTGACTTGAATCTAACCGGCGTATATCTGTGTACTCGCGCCGTCAGTAAGATTATGTTGAAACAGCGTTCGGGCCGCATCATTAATATTGCCTCGGTATCGGGCCTCATGGGCAACCCCGGTCAGGCCAACTACAGCGCTGCCAAAGCAGGCGTCATCGGCTTTACCAAGACGGTGGCTAAGGAGCTGGCTCCACGCGGTGTTACGGCCAATGCCGTCGCCCCTGGCTTCATCGCGACAGACATGACGGGCGAGCTACCTAATGCTGACGAAATTCTCAAATACATTCCCCTAGGCCGGTTTGGTCAGGCCGATGAAGTGGCAGGCCTCGTACGCTTTTTGGCGGCAGATCCGGCAGCGGCCTATATTACGGGGCAGGTAATGAATGTAGATGGCGGCATGGTCATGGCGTAGCGCCCTGACAGCTATACACAATCCCGACAGCTATACACAATATCTATACAGGCGCTTTGAGACTGTTACGACTTCTTGCTGTGGCGACTGCTGTCTGCTGGTCGCGATGGGTCATCCAGCGGTGGTAGGTGCGGGTGTGAATCTGTACCGAGTGGCCCATCATGCGGGCGGCGACGGTGTCGGGTAGACCAAATAATATAGTGCGTACCGCCCAGGCATGGCGCAGGTCATAGGGCGAGAAGGGAATGTTGTAGCGGCGAAACTGGGTGGTCACCTGCTGGCCCACGCGCTGGGGGGTGGTCTGGGTCAGGTCGGTTTTGATGTTCGGCAGATTGACCTCATGCAGGTTGAATCGCTCCACCCATTCTGCATAGAACGGCCACACTTCATGGTTGCCGGTTTTGGTGGTTTCTAGCACCTCCACAACCGCTTCAGCGTGACCATTTTTCAGGTTGGTATAGTCACAGAAAAACACCTCGTGGTTGCGCAGACCGTAGGTGGCCATCATGCCGTAAACAAACTGCCAGGCCGGGTTCGGAATCAGTTCGTAGGCTTCTATAATCTGCTGATCCGTTGGCAAGTCACGAATCTGCGTCTTGGTGCTGCCATAGCGCCCCCAGAATGATTTCAAATCCGTCGGCAGTTCCAGATTCATAAATTCAGCCAGGGCACCTAAGGCCGTGCAGCAGGTCTGGCGGCTGCGAGAGTTGGCGCGAGTACCTTGGACAGTGGCGTAGATGGCCTCAGGTAGCGTCAGGTTTGACTGACGGCTAGTGGTCTCAACCAGCTTGCGCAGATAGGGGACATAGGCTTTCTCCCAGGTGGTACGGACGGAAGCGGGTTTGTCGCTGTCTTGTCGGTCAAGGAAAAATTGCTGTTCAAAGGCGTCAATGGCATCGGTCAGGGATGCGCCTGCGAGCTTTAAACCCGCTACAGGTCCCAGATAATCACGCCAGTCAAAGGTGTTCTGAATCAGCTGGGCCGCAATCACCTTGACCGTCTGCTCAGCCTGTTTGAGGCCCGCCTTAGTCGCTGGCAATCCTAACGGCACCCGCTGTTGGTAAGACTTGAGCCGATGGCTATTCGGTCGCGGTGGCAGCGTACCCCGCAGGTTTAGTTTTGACCCCCGCCGCTCAATTTTGAGACCCATTTGAGCAGCCTTGAAACGCTGATTGAGCTTGTCAATCGTCGGGTCGAGACTAGCCGGTTCAGCAGCAATAGGCATAGCGAAGCGATCTCATCACAGGCAGATACCGCAAATCATACTGCCCAATAGTTCCCCTGAACTATTCATTCTGAGCGACGAGGGCTTTGCGCTGGGTGAGGCGGGTAGCACCCTCACCCAGCGCAAAGCGCGCCCTACCAGCGCGGCGCCCCCACCTTCCTTAAACTTTTGGCAAATCTAATACGCCGGGACGTGGGGTTAATTGTTACGATGAGTCAAGATGCTTAAAAAAATAGATCGAGAATAAACATGGGCCGTACTGGGGTTTTACTGCTGAATTTGGGAGGGCCGGAGAAACTTGAAGACGTGCGTCCGTTCCTCTTCAACTTATTCTCTGACCCTGAGATCATCCGGTTGCCTGTGCCCTGGCTGCAAAAGCCCTTGGCTTGGCTGATTTCCAATAGCCGTGCCGAGAAGTCCCAGGAAAATTATAAGGAAATTGGCGGCGGCTCTCCCCTACGGCGTATCACTGAGGAGCAAGGTGATGCCCTGAAGGACCAGCTCAAGCATATGGGCCACGATGCCGAAATCTATATTGGCATGCGCTACTGGTACCCCTTTACAGAAGAGGCCGTTGCTCAAATCAAGCGCGATGGCGTTGAAAACCTGGTCATCCTGCCCTTGTACCCACAGTTCTCAATTAGCACCAGCGGTTCCAGTTTCCGGCTATTGGAGCAACTTTGGCTCGAGGATCCGTCTCTCAATCGCATTAGCTACACGGTTATACCCTCTTGGTATGCCCGGCCCGGCTATGTGGCAGCCATGGCAGATCTGATTGCCAAAGAAATTGATCAGTTGCCTAATCCCGATGGGGCGCACATTTTCTTCAGTGCCCATGGTGTCCCCGTCAGCTACGTCGAGGAGGCAGGCGATCCCTATCAGCGAGAGATGGAACACTGCGTCGACCTGATTGTGAAGCAGCTCAACCGACCTAATGGCCATACCTTGGCCTATCAAAGTCGTGTGGGTCCCATTGAGTGGCTACAGCCTTACACCGAAGACGCCATTGAAGATCTGGCCGAAAAAAAGGTTTCTGACTTGGTCGTGGTGCCGATCAGCTTCGTCTCTGAGCACATCGAAACCTTGCAAGAAATCGATATTGAGTACCGCGAACTGGCTGAAGAAGTGGGTATTCAAGGTTTTCATCGTGTCCCGGCCCTTAACACCCATCCCGGCTTTATTCAGGATTTGGCCCAGATGGTCGATGACGCCTTGGCGTCACCCCGTCGCCTGTTCTCTGATGTGGCCCACCCCCAGAAGAATGTACGTATCTACCCGCAGGACAAGTCTGCTTGGGGCCTGACACCTGTGGCTGAAGTGTGGAACGGTCGTCTGGCGATGGTAGGTTTCTTTGCCCTATTGCTGGAGTTGGTGAGTGGGCACGGGCCACTCCACCTGGTCGGCTTACTGTAGGTTTCAGTGTTGGTTAAGGTTGCTGGAAGGTGAAACCCACCAATAAACCTACCAATACCGACCCTGGCACGACATCTTCGATGCGCTCTCTAGAGCTACTGCAACTTGGCCTAGGACATTTCTGGTGTTCAGGTCCTGAGTCTTTGGGCCGTAGTCTTTGCGTAGTATCGCCGTCGCCAAAAAGACCTTTTTGGGGAGGTGTGCACGACGGCGGGCCACTTGGCAACGGGATGGGGGTACAGCCGCAGTGGTGCTGCTTTGAGCGCGCCTTCTGTGGTTAATCGGGCTGTTGCGCCCCTTGATGATGGACATACCACTGTCGCCAGGCTGTTGAGGTGCGGATGGCAATCCATAGCAGCAGTAAGGCAATGAGGCCGCCCTGGTTAGGGGCGTCAAATGCGAAGAATACCAGGCAAATGCAGAGCAGGTCTTCAAAGAAGATCAGCCACAGTGGGGTGGGCGTCAGGCGGTAGAGCCATCCCACTTGTACAAACTGGATCAATAGGGCAAAAAGTCCCCCTACGGCACTCACTAAGGCAATGAGCCAGCTTTGCTCTAGTGATGTGAAGCGGGCAATCGCAACACCCGCAATCGTCCCCACAAAGGGACTAATAAATAGCTCAATGCTTTGCAAAAAGCGTCGATTTGTGCGATCCTTCGATACCGTTAGTTCGATGAGTGACCAGCTCACTAAAAAAATAACGACCAGTGCCTGGGGGATGCTAGCCAGGACTGGAACATTGGTCCACAGTGTCTCGCCTGATAGCAGGCCAATTAGCAGTAGCGGTAGCGCCAATCGTAGGCCAGTGGCGGCAGCGATGGATAAAACGGCGAGCAGTTCGGTTAGGATCACGGCGCGCAGAGACGATAGCGAAGTGGACTCAAGGGAAGCGGTTACTGCTTTGCTAGGGAAGAAAACAGGGGAAGCGGCTCAGTAACCAACGGACTAAACTCGTCAGGTAGAAGCGACCCTTTGTGTTCCTAAACATCAGGAAAAGATCACTCTGTGGGCAGAGCAATGTCGGTCGTGGATATTGCAGTTATCGGTTGCAGTATTAGTGAGTGCTGTTCAGGCTGCTGGTATGGACCGACTCAACTTGAGTCAATCAGACCATCTCAAGTCCGATTAAGATCTAGATTTCCCAGCCTGAGACAGTACAGTGCTGTCTTTGCTAAAGATTTGCAGACGCGGTAGCCTGTCATGCTGACATCAGTTGCACCCAATCAATGCAGTTGGACATCAATGTAGTTGCACCAAGTAGTTGCGCCAAAACCTGTACAAGGGTTCTCGGTATGACCCTGACCCTATTTCCTGAGGTATGAGCAGACCGTCATCTAAGTTGCGATCGCAACTCCTGCTGGGACTGATTATTTTTCTGTGGGCTGTAGAAATTTTAGACCACTATGGGTTAGGGCAAAGTCTCGACCGCTACGGAATTCAACCGCGACAGCTGATTGGGTTACGCGGCATTGTGTTGGCTCCCTTTTTGCATGGCGGGTTTGCGCACGTGCTGGCCAATGCCCTGCCGCTGGCGGGGTTAGGGTGGCTGGTACTCAAAACCGGGCCGTGGGTCAGCGTCAGTGTGTACTCAGGGCTATCCGCGGGGCTCGGAACCTGGCTCCTGGCACCTGCGGGGTCAAACCACATTGGCGCTAGTGGTCTAGTAACGGGCTACCTGGGATTTCTGCTGCGACGAAGCTTGAGCGACCGTGATTGGGGCAAGACGGGGCTGTGGTTGCTGTTGCTCCTTCTTCTCGGCTTAGAAGGGCAAAACGCTCTGTCGTGGCACAGTCACCTGTTTGGGTTTATGGGGGGGGTACTGGCGGCTGGCGATGACCGTAGCGATCCGACGCCGCGCCCGGACTAGCGTCCGCTACTTGTCTTAGGGGCTTTTTATCCAGCGCTGCCGCGGTTATCGCCGTAAGCTTTCCAGGCTAGATCAATTAGCCCGTTCAGAATCGCTGCGGCAACCACCGGACTGCCTTTGCGGCCGCTGATGCAAATATTGGGGACCAGGCTGTCTTGCAGTCGCGCTTTCATCACCTCGGCCTCCAAGAAGCCCGCTGGTGTTCCGACCACCAATGCCGGACGAATCTCATCCGCCTCAATGAGATTCACTAAGCTCTCCAGGGCCGTCTGCGCCTCACCCACCACGAAAATGCCCTCTGGGTAACGCTTGGCCAGCGTCTCAATACCCCATGCAGCTTTGGTTTTGTCTTTTTGTGGGCGAGTCAAAGCATCCATACTGCAATAGACGGGGTTAGAAAACGTAGCCTGCAAACTGGGCACAATCCCCACCTGCACCATGGGGACATCCACAATCAGGGTCGTCCGCGCCGCCAGCGCTGCTGCCCCCGACTGTAACGCTTGCTCAGAAAATTGAATCAGCGACCGATACTCAAAATCTGCCGTTGCGTAAATGACGCGACGGACAATTTCGTACTCCGATGGCGAAAACGTATGATCGCCAATCTCTCGATCAATGATTCTCAGGCTTTGGGCATCGGTAATATGCCATTCCATAGCGGTCCGGTGCACATAACAGCCTTAACAGTAACAGGAGAAGTTGACGGTTCAAAGTTAAAGATGGGTGAGGTGGGGGTGCGCTTTGCGCTGGTGAGGCGGTTGGGGTCGCTGCACTCAGTGAGGTCGCTGCGCTTGGGACCGTAGGGGGAGAAAGACGCTGTGAAGCCAAGAGTTGCTTGGGTTCAGACACCTCCTCACCTCCTCACCTCCTCACCTCCCCACCTCCCTACCCCCTTTCCTGATAGACTTTTTACCAGAGCAGGTGTAATCAGAGCCCGCTATTTCGGCAGTTTGGAGGATTTTTCTAGTGGAAAGCACGCTGGGTTTAGAGATTATTGAAGTAGTTGAGCAAGCTGCGATCGCATCGGCTCGCTGGATGGGCAAAGGCGAAAAAGACATTGCCGACGAAGTGGCTGTAGAAGCCATGCGCGAGCGCATGAATAAGATTCACATGCGCGGCAAAATCGTCATCGGTGAGGGCGAACGCGACGATGCACCGATGCTCTATATCGGGGAAGAAGTGGGCATCTGTACCCAGCCCGATGCCGAAAAGGTGTGCAACCCGGATGAGCTGATTGAAATCGACATCGCCGTTGACC
>JBCBOC010000772.1:0-2195 GCA_039821475.1 Cyanobacteria bacterium J06632_22
CGCGCTGGAGAAACTCCAGGAACTCTAAATTGGGCTGGGCATCTGTAAAGTCTTGCTCAAAACTATCTGAGAGCGAAATTAGATAGGTTTTGAAGTCGTTGGACAGGTCTGTGGCAGTGCGATCGCAACTCGTGCGAATCAGTTGTCGATACTGATCGCAAATCCCCTCTAATCGCTCAAAGTCGCGCTGTACTGAGGCCACCTTCGCTTCAATTTCCGCCAGGGAATCGTCCATCAGCGGGACCTGACGCGCCACGCTGGCCGCCACTGAGCGCTGGGCCTGCTGGGTCAGCATCACCGCGCGGGCCAGACTGGCCTGACCGCGCTCCTCCACCAGAAACTGCTGCAGTGCATTTAAAAAAGGCGCAAAGTGGGTGGACTCTAACGGGATACCGCTAATGCGTTGCCGTAGGGCCTCCAACGCCGACGTTTCAAACACGCGCTGGGGGTAGGCTGCCGCCGGGAGGACATCGGCTAAGGCCGACCGAAACGTGGCTCGAATCTTATCCTCCGCTTCGGCGACCGCAACCCCATCCTCCGGATTTACCAATCCCGCCCGAATCCGATCAAACCCGTTGATCAAGAAAAATACGGTGAGTCCCCGGTGGGCCAGGTAGTTTTGCAAATAGCGCCGCTCGTCCAGGGTCATCGGCTGAGTCGCGCTCAGCACAAACAGCACCGCTTGGGCTTCGTTTAAGTAGCTGAGCACCTGCTGATTGCGCGCCTCCGTGTCGTTGAGCCCCGGCGTGTCCACTAGTTCAATCCCGGCCTCCAGCCAGGGCAGCGGATAGGCAACCACCGCATGGCTAATGTCAGGGAAGGCGGCTTCATCCTTCTCAACCAGTTGGCGGGCGGTCTCCGGTGGAATCGTGTACTCCCGTTTGAAGGTGGCAAAGTCCAGGTTTTTGGGGGGACGCTCGTCGTGGTAATGCAGCGTGACCTGGGGCGTCTCCCCATAGCGAATCACGGTTAGCAATGCCGTGCAGGGGTTGACATCGCTGGGCAACAGCGGCTCCCCCAGCAGCGCATTCAGCACCGTACTCTTCCCCCGCTTCATGTCTCCCAGGACAACAATGCGGAAGTTGCCCTGCCGTAGGGTATTGCCAATATGCTGGACCTGCTGGTGGGCAGTTGCGATCACACCAGACATGGCGGCCGCGGTCATCTCACCATCAGCGCCATCGGTCGGGGGCACCTGCAAGCGCTGGGCTAACTTTTCCAACACGGCAATGGCCTGTTGCTGCTGCTGAGCGTGCTGCTGTAACCCCTGCGAAAACCCTGTCATATCCGACCTGCCTGTAAGATAACGCTAGTTACTTCAACCCAGTATGCCCCAATTTCTAAATGCCCAGCCTGGGTACGACCCAGGTTTATGGGTAGGTGAGATCCCGCCCTAAACCCCGTCCAACTTGCAACCTGTAGCGAACATACTTGTCCGTTGAACATCCTTGCCCGCTTTTGCGTCGTAGCTAACGTCGCGCTGTTTCCGCCATCTCACTGTTTTTATTGTTACTCAATTGGTTATCCCCATGTCCTCTGCTAATGCTGCGCGATCCGCTAAGCCAACCATTTTAGTGACAGGTGGGGCTGGGTACATTGGATCCCATACAGCCCTGGCACTTAAGCAACGGGGGTATCCAGTGATTATTCTCGACAGCCTAGTCTACGGCCACCGTGAATTGGTAGAAACCCAGCTTGGCATTGAGCTTATTCAAGGCGATATCAGCGACACAACGCTTCTCACCGATATCTTGACCCGTCATAACATTGCCGCTGTGATTCATTTTGCAGCCTATGCCTATGTGGGAGAGTCGGTTAGTGATCCCGAGAAGTACTACTGCAACAACGTGCTGGGGACCCTGGCACTGTTGTCTACCATGCGGGCCTGCCAAGTGGACAAGATAGTTTTCTCCTCGACCTGCGCCACCTACGGCGTACCCGACGTTACCCCAATTGCCGAAACGCAGGTCCAGCGCCGCATTGAAGTAGCGAAAGGCAACCGAGCGCAGGTTATAGGCATGGGAAAAGTCTTTTAAAATACGCTCAACCATTAGCTTGCTGGCCCCGTAGGGGTTAATGGGGCGCTGGACCTGCGTTTCGGCAATTGGGGTAACGTCGGGTACGCCGTAGGTGGCGCAGGTCGAGGAGAAAACTATCTTGTCCACTTGGCAGGCCCGCATGGTAGACAACAGTGC
>JBCBOC010000279.1:0-5726 GCA_039821475.1 Cyanobacteria bacterium J06632_22
ATGCGATTTTGTTCATTAAACTGTTGCAGAGCCTGGGAGAGCTGTTCTACATTGGCCTCAGCCTGGGGCACCTCCCGTTCCAGGAAGCGCCGTGCTGCCCGGACCTCTGCCCGATTACTTTGAATATTGGTGGCAATGTAAGACTGCATAATCTGATTGACCACCGCTGCCGAGAGTTCGGGCTGGGCAGACTTGTAGTCAATCTGCAATACGTCAGTACCGTCTAGAACTGTGACCTCTAGCCCACTAGCAAGGGCCTCTGGGGTTACCAGTTCTCCCTTGTCATCACGAATATTGAGAACCCGAATCGTATCTTCGAGAATGGGAACCGAGGAGATAATCGCCTCTTGGGTATCAAGGGGATCGCGAGTCATCATCAGCGACTCAACTTCTCCGAGTTCTTGGGCAATGCCCGTCAGGGTTGCGGCCCGGTCTGTCTGGACCAGAACCTTGCCGGTGGCCAGGTACATGGGTCGCTGGGACAGTGCCGCAAATAAGGCTGCTGCAACGGATGCAGCAAATACTGCTGATGCGGGCAACCAGCGTCGTTTTAGGACAAGCCAGTAGCGCTGGACATCAACCTCTTCGATCAGTAACTCTTTGGACTCCATAACCTAGCCAAAACCTCAAGCAGCTCAGTAACCGACGCATCCCATTGGGTTTAGCCAGTGGGCTTAGATGGGTTACTGGTATAGACGGTGACCTGCTTGAATGGTTTCAGTACGGATAAGTTTTTTTGATGCGCGTCTGTTGAAAGGTTGCGTTCGTCGATTTACCAGGGATAGTTCCTGGCGATGAGGTCCTTGATACCGGTCCCCTCAACACAGTTTCAGGGGGTGCCTCACCCTTCGCTGTCGTACCACCGTCTGACGAGATGTGGAGAGATTTCTCCCTCGATGCTGTTCTCTGGTAGCAAGAATTTGATCGCGTAGAGTTGTAGCACTCGCCACTTTGCTGAGGACAGTTCTGGCTGTGAAACCCTTGTATGGTCGCCAAGTGGCCTGCAACCGCCACAAACATTTGTGGCGGTTGCTATAGTTGCTGTTGTTTGGGTCTTAGATACACCGCGATCTGCCACTCTATCCAAGATTTTGCAGGCCAAGATTTTGCAGGCCAAGATTTTGCAGGTTGATACAGCGCCTCTACGGAGACGAGCTCCATAGCTTTTCTTGGCGAAGACTATGGATGATTAGAGAAAGAACAGAAAGGAAAAGTGAGCTCTAAAGGGGAGAAAGGGATGCGGCGTGCGATCGCAATGTTGAGAAGGGGAGTTGAGCTGCGATCGCATAGACGGTGGACTGAGACCGCCAAACCAGTAAATTAGTACCGTTGGGGGATTCGATCATGATGTGACCGGGTACCCACAGTTCTTCGTCACTTTGGGACTGGAGCTGATAGACCGTCATGACAGTGTCTGCTGTCGCTGGATTTTGAGGCCCGAGACGATAGGTCAGCCGTAGACCGTGGAAGTGGGGTTGCTCGTAATAGCTCCCCCGCAGGAGGTGTACGTCTTCTCCGCTGAGAGCCTGTAGGCCACCCGCCTCGGCAAAAACCTGCTCCAGGGTGGCATAGGCCTCGTCTAGATCACTCCCGTCCAGCTGGGTGTCTGCCAAGTCTGTCTGGGCTGCCTGCCGGACCCGGCTGTGATCTTCTAATAGGAACTCAAGGCTTTGCCAAGCTGTGAGGGTGAGGTCCGCCTGTCCCTCGGACTGTCCCGGAATCCAACTGCTGACAAACTCTCGGATCTGATAGCGCTGACGGAGCCAGGGCAAGCTTATGGACACTGCACTGACGGCAGCCAACGCACTTAGCACAATGATCCACTTGGCCCAGCGGCGCTCTGGTGGGCGAGTGTGCACAAGGCGAGGGACTGCTGGGGTAGCCGGGGCGGTGTGCTCGCGCGAGACATGGGGGCCACGACGGGGCTGCTCGACGGCTTCTAACGCATGCTCTAGCTGGTAGAGGACCTGCTGCAGCTTAGGATCGCGAGCCATCTGCTCCTCTAGATAGTGGCGTTCCACTCGGTCTAGGGTACCGAGGACATAGCCCGCGAGTAGGTCTTGAAGGTAGTCCGCATCGGGACGTTCGAACATTAAAGTTGGCCTTGGATACGCCGTTATATTAGACGACAGGTCCCTGCGGTTTGCTCCAGTATTTTGGATTGTTTTTAGGTTGGTGTGGCTGTAAATTAAGCTGCAGCAACTTGCGCCCAAATCCCGCAGTTGAAGCAGACTCGCCCCTGGCCCCAGCCATGACCTAAGTCATTCTTGTAAAGACGCCTACCGTGCTGATTCCCTTGGTCACTCTAAACTTATCAGCAGCTTTAGTATGTTTGGGTCTCGCCTATGGCTGCTGGCGGGTACGTCGGCGGCTCTTGCGACTGCAATCCCGGCTCAAGGTCTGGGAACAGCGTGTGGCGGTGGGCTTACCGGTTGCGACCCTCCAGCTCACTCAAGGGCGCTACGGTATGGTTCAGGCCCAACAGCAGTATGAACTGTGGCAGCGACGTCGGTTACAGCTGGTGCAAATTCTGCAAGTTTTACAACGATTACAGTGGCTTTGGAGACGGTTTTAGCCCGCGGAGAACCCCATCTGTAACTGGGCGCAGGCAAAGGGGGTGCCAGCAGTGTGTATTTTAAGACGCTGCGCATATTTTAATAGGATGACAGTAGGACGAGGTGGGAGAGCAAATAGCAATGGCTGAGAATTCTGGTGCTGGGGGTGCGTTTGTTGGTGGGGTTATTTTAGGGGCGGCCCTTGGGGCGGTGGCAGGATTGCTAGCTGCGCCGAAAAGTGGCCAGGAGACGCGACGCGTGCTGAAAAAGTCTGCGGATGCTGTGCCGGAACTGGTCGAAGACTTGGCAACGAGCCTACAGCTGCAGACCGACCGACTCTCGGAAACGGCGCTACATAACTGGGCCGGTACATTGGAGCGGCTGAAACATGCGATCGCAGCGGGACAGGCTGCGAGTAAAGCGGAATACACGACCTACGCCCCAGCGGAGCCGGTGATTCAGGACCCCCCTGCCCATCGTGAGTAATCCGCTGTTCTGGTTAGGGCTTTCATTAGGCCTGTTAGCCGTGAGTGTCGTCGTCCTGTTGGTCCTGGCGATTCCGGTTTTGGTGGGACTGTCTCGAACTGCTCGCAGTGCCGAGCAGCTCCTAGAAACGTTAAACCGTGAGTTGCCTGCTACGCTCCAGGCGCTGCGACAGACAGGAGCGGACCTAGGTGAATTGGCTGGGGATGTGACCAGTACTGCCCACAGTGCCCGGCAGATTGTGGGCCAGGTGGATCGGGGTCTGACGAGTGCCCAACAGCAGGCTCGCCAAGCACAGCGGACCTCTCGCAGCCTATGGGCGGGGACGCGGGAGGCTTGGAAAGTGCTCACGGCCGCCGAGCCAAAATCCGTGACGCGGCGTTCCAATCGCAAGCGTTCCCGCAGCAAACGACGCACCCACCCGCCGACGCCCCGTCCCCCGGTTTCAGCTGTAGGGCCTACACCACAGGCGTCACCGTCTGAGGCGCCACCGTCTAAGGATGCGACGAAGGAGGTCTCTGAGCCCGCTGGCAGCCCTCAGGCGTCCCGTCGGACCGAGCCGCAGGCGCACAAAACATCAACCCCAAACCCCGCGGCGGCAAAACCCCGCAATCCCTCCAGCATCGATTAAGGGACTGTCCTTTGATATTGCGCAGGGCTAGGACCTTGGACTGTGCCAATGGTCAACGCCATTTAGGGTCGGCAGCCTTCTGACATTGACTAATCCTGGGCTGACTCACTAACATTAAATATACGTAAACAAAAGTAAACATAATGATGACCACTCACTCCAGTGGCAAGTTCTTTGGCAAAGTCAGTCAGGTAAAGCTTTGGCGTCATTTTGCTAGCCTGTGTTGCATTATCAGCCTGGCATTTGGGTTTTGGAGCCTTGCTCCGGCGGCCCAGGCGGTTAATAATCCTGCTTTGCTGCCTGACGAGCCGACTGTGGTCATCGATTTAGCGCGAATTTTGACTGCTGCCGAGGAAGAGTACCTGGACCGCCATCTGCCGGAATTTGAGGCAGAAACAGGCTGGAAGATTAGAATTCTGACCCAGGTGGACGAGACGCCAGGACGGGCGGTTAAGGATTTCTGGGGCTTGGATGAAAAGAGCATCATGCTGGTGGCTGACCAGCGCGGTGGCAATATCCTCAACTTCAGTGTCGGGGATGCGGTGTATGAGCTATTACCGCGCGTGTTTTGGATTGAACTGCAAACTCGGTTTGGCAATCAGTTTTTTGTGCGTGACAACGGTCAAGACCAATCGGTGATGCAGTCCGTTGAGGCCCTTGAAATTTGTCTCAATCGGGGCGGTTGTGCAGTGGTTCCGGGGCTACCCCGCGAGCAGTGGTTGCTGACTCTGGTAACGTCAATTTTAGGGGGGGTAATCTGCGGGATTACTGCTCATCCTCGCAAGGAAGGTCAGTTGATTGCCTGGCAATGGGTTCTGATCTTCTCGCCACTATGGGGTATTTTGTTTATTGCCTTTGGTCTGGGACCGGTGGTGACGCGCACTTCAGATGCATTACCGATTATTCGTAACGTGTCGGGTTTTGTGATTGGCGCGCTGGCGGCTTACCTGGCGCCTAGTTTTAGCAATTCTTCTCCCAGTGAAGCGTCCTGAGTTAGGGTGGTCAGTCATCGTCAGTACGTCAGTCGGTTACTGTAGGGACTCAGTAGACAACGCCATGTCCTGATGTCAGCGACAGGCCAATTTAGGGATGTACGTTCTTCACGGTGGTTGGATTCCGTCAGCGACGACGGCCTTCGTACAGGAAGGTCAATTTTACCTGTGGGTTGAATCTTCGAATTGGCGGTCACACCGTAATTCGACCCAGAAAAATCAGCCGCGTAAACATCCTCGGCATTTAGCCAAAAAGGCTTTAACTGAGTTTTTGCGCTCAACGCTCAAGCTTAAATTTGACCTGGGCAGCACGGACAGCTATCCGATTGAAACGGCTTATTTTTGGTTGCCGGCCAATGGCAAAGGGCCGCTGCCATCTCCAGAGCTGAGTCGCTACCTTGATGAGCCGGTCTTAGAGCCCTTTACGCTATCCCTATGGCAGGTGACGTGCTGTCAGATTACCGTGTTGACCGGGACGGGGTTCTTAACGCCGGTCGTGGCTTTCTTGAGGCAGCTTTACCAAACTGTGACGGCGGGCAATCTGGATTGTCAGTTGGGAGCGGATCTGCTGTTTTGGTACCGCTACGCCCAAACGCTGCCGGATCTGATCGAAGGCGATCACTACATTCCGGCGTTGAAATGTGAACAGCAGGGCCCGCAGTACAACATTTATACTGGCTGGACGCCCCTAGGGGCGCGGTATGAGCAGGTTCTTGAGACCTACGCGCCAGCGATGCCCTTGGCCTGTCGCTTGGGGCAGCTAGCACCGACGGAACAGCCGACCCCCTACGCGCCAGCCGCTTTACTGCGGCACTTTTCAGCGTGCTGGCTAACAGATATTGTGACGCAGACGCCATTCCCTAGAGCGTTTCTGAGTCAGATTGAAGGCACCGTAGTGGGGGACTGTGCCACGGCGACCTTCGCTGCGAAAAATACTACGCCAGAACGGCTGAAGACCTATCAGCAGTGGCAGGCGTGGCGAGATCTCATTTCTCGCTCCCAGACCGATAGCCCGTTTTATTTGACCTTTCGACTCGATGCCCCGCGCCAACCCAATGATCCTTG
>JBCBOC010000073.1:0-9842 GCA_039821475.1 Cyanobacteria bacterium J06632_22
CGCAACCGCGCACAAACGTTTGTGGCGGTTGCTATATCAGTCGTTTTTGCTGAAGCGTTCTAGTATTGTTTTTGTGGTTTGTTCCCTGTAGTTTCTTCATTGATTTGTTCCATTTTCTAAATGCCCCCTACCCCGAATTTAGGAGCTTAAGCCATGTTTCCTGGTGTTGTAATCAGTGCAGTATTGTTGTTCTGGATGTTGTCTTCTAGCAGTAGTAAGTCTGGTTCAAAGCCTCCGACAGATAAAGGCGATGCCGTAGCCAAGATTGTTGCAGGAAATGGGGATTATATCATCATTCAGAAAGACGCTAAAAAGAGTTAACGGGCGTCACTCCTCGTCAATCAGTTGCAGGGTTACGACACCCTTGCGACTGCTTGACGCTCACGGAGCTACGGTTACCATACCCGCTTCTTTCGTCATTACGAATGTTTTTATTTGGGATGAGCTTGAGCGATACGGTTCATTTGATAGGGCTAATGATGGTGCTAAACCGCTGTTGTACCGATCGGAGTTACGAAGGAGAGGGCTAAGGCTAGGTTGATTAGCCTTATTTTCAGTATTTCAAGCTAAATTTGCTGAAATTCACCGCAATGCAGTAGTTTAAGCCATAATTACGGCTTGGGTTCTTGGACTTGAGCTGCTGAGTATGACCTCCCCTAAGTGCAGAGTGCGCCGTGGATTGGCCCTATTTTGTTGGGGGGGGGCAATACGTATTATGTTTCCGGAATCCCATCAGCTCACGTTGATGTTCTGTCTAGTTGCTCGTTTACGAGGATAATAACCCCATGTCCCCTGGTGTCATTATTACTGCATTTATCGTGTCCCTGCTGTTGGTAGTGGGGAACAAGTCGGATAAGCCATCGAAAGATAAAAAAGCTACTGCGGTTTCAGGGCCGGTTGTTTTTACATCCGTTGAGGAGCTGGCTCAGCTGCTGGATTCAGCGGAGGATTCGGAACTGGTCATCGTCAAACCGGGCTCTAAGTCGGTGTAGTTTTGGCCCTACGTTGCAGGGCCATGGTACGAGGCGCCCAGTTGGGTCGCTGGAGGCGATGTCCTGTTGTCAATTGCTCAGTGTCAATCGCATAATTGTCAATCGCATCGTTTCAGCGTGCAGTGCACATCTCGCCTGGGAACTTCGCAGACCGTACCATACGTTGCTGAGCCGTCCTGGTAACCACCAGGACGGCTACAGTTGTATCTGTTAGGCCAGCAGCCTGAGTGCCATGAGACCCAAGAGGACCAGTACAACATAACGAAACTGGACGGCATCGATGTAACGAGACAGCCCCAAACCCAGGCCTATGCCGCCGGCAAAAAAAGGCAGCGTCCAAGCTGTGGTTTGCAGCAGGGTTGGTGTGATGTTGCCTTGCCAGAGGTGCAGTGCGATCGCACTCAGCGACGTCACCAAAAATACGCTAGGCATATTGCTCTTAAACTGTTCGGGCTCCCATCTGTGGCAGCTGCCGTAGACCACGACAGCGGGACCTCCGGTATTAAAGGCGCCCGTCAGTACGCCAGAAACCGCACCAAAGGCATAGGCCCACCGAGGAGATTGCAGCGGCGGCAGGGAAAACTGCAGGCCATCGTAGATGACATAGGCCAAAATCACGCCCCCGAGCAGCCGTAGGGACCACTGCTCAGGCAAATAATGCAAGCCCCAAAGTCCTAAGGGCAGGGTCACCAGGGCGGCAGCAATCAGTCGGGCCACCATAGCCCCCTCAACGCTGTTTCGATAGTGCCAACACAGAATGGCATTGCCAGCTGCGGAAATCAGCACAATCAAGGGAACGGCTGTTTGTAAATCCATTAGCAGCGGTAGCAGCGAGATCGTGACCAGCGCAAAGCCAAATCCAGTCAGGCTTTGTACCGTCGCTGCTGCTAACACAATGCCGCCAATGAGCCAGAGGTTTTCCATAAATTGAGCAGCCGTTTTCCACAGTAGTGACAGTAACAGTATGGCCGATTATTAAGGAATGTTGCGAATTAGATCAGAGCTTTCTGGCCTGGGTTGAGGTGCGATCTCAAAAAAAAATTGGATGGACTGTTATGTTTTTTGGCGTCAGGTTGCATAATCAACGCTAAAATCCCCCACTAAAACACTTACCTAAACACTGGGATTAAAATCTGGCGGCTTAACCCCGCCGATGTAACCGCTACCGCTACGCAACCCTTGATTACTGCGATCGCAGTTTTGTACCTATGACCCCAATCAACTCTTCTGTTTCCGTCAGTACCCCCAAAGACATTGCGCAGGACATGGTGCAAGGCTGCATTGCTCGACGATTGCGCCAGGTGAACCGCATGGTGACCCGGCTTTACGACGATGCCCTGCGAGGGCTGGGTCTCACGGTGAACCAGCTCAATATTTTGGCCACGGTGGTCAGCCAGGGACAAATCCAGCCGGGGCATCTTGGGATGGTGCTCGGCATGGAAAAATCGACCGTCAGCCGCACCATTGATCGCATGGCTAAGCGGGGGTGGCTGGAGGTGGGTCCCGGTAAAGACGGACGCAGCCAGTCTCTTAAGGCCACTCAACAGGGTCGGCAGTTGCTGATCAAGGCCGCTCCCATCTGGGATGAGCTGCAGGCTGGTGTTTTAGATGCCGTGGGTGCTGGTGGTCTAACGCTGCTCTCGGGGTTAGGCATCACGTCCGAACCCGAGCCCCAGGATGAGTTCTACGGGGCTGAGGATCTGGCGACGGCGTTTTATCAGTAGTCGGGCTGTCTGCCGCTGCTGGGCTCTCATCCCCTGATATCAGCGGAATTGGCACAACTTAAAGAACTTTCTCGCGAAATTTCAAAGAAACCTGTTACTTTCGGTGCATCCGTGGGTTTACTGAACCCAATCCTGTGTGAGGAGCGAACTACGTGGTCATAGCGTTCAAACATGAGCCGTCCCGTCTGCGGCGGCCTAAACCGGTGCGACCGGTCGAGCTGAAAACAGCAGTGGAGCCCACGCCGGTCACGCCACTGCCCCGCCAGTCTAAACAACTGCCCCTATGGCTGAAGCTACTGGTGATTGCCCAGCAAGGCTCGACAGTGATCGCCGGTGGACTGATGGCCGCAGCCCTCATGGTTTACAGCTGGACGGTATACGTCGACAAAATGGTATTTCGGACCTCCCGCGAGCTAGAGGCGCTCAAGGCCGAAACGCAGCAAATTACCACGACCAATGAAACCCTGAAGCACAGTTTGGCCGAACGGGCGGCGACGTCTGCCTCGGGCTTTCGAGATCACCGGCCCGATCAGGCTGTGTTTTTAGTGCCTGCGCCCCTACGTGCGGTTGAGAGTGAGCCTGAGGCAGAAATTGAGGCGGATATGCCGCGTCCCTTGGGCTACTGATGGTGCCCTTTGGTGGTTGCCCCTGGCCGGTCGTCCCTTCGATAATCGTCGCTGCGACAAAGTATTGATGGTCCGGTCCGCCCATCGCCGGTAGCTGTGACGGGGCTTGAGCTGTCGAGCTAAACATCGCCGCTGAGGGCCGACCTCCCTGTTGTCCCATGGTATGGCTGAGGCGGATGGCTTGGCGCTCGCGGTTTGAGTGTTAGATGGGTGTGCTTGCCTTATGCGCTAGCGCTGCATCGCTTCACGCCATCGTCGCGTCGGTTGCTATAGACAGGTTGTATTTAACTGTATTCATGACTTCTACGCCTTCCCTTCGTCGTTCCCATTCCCGTTCTGCCGCGCGCCCGCGCGGGCGCGCGGTGAAGCCGCGGAGGGTGTCGGGGGGTGGGCCGTCTGGCCGTCGTCCGCGGCGGGCATCGCCGCGTCATCGGCTGTTGTTGGTTTGGGGGCTGCTGCTCTTGGGGATGTTGGGGCTGGCGGGGAAATTAGCCCAGCTCCAACTCTTTAAAGGGGCGCAGCTCAAAGCGCAGGCCGAAGAGCAGCAGCAGATTTATTCTGTCCCACGAGCGGCGCGACGGTCGATGATTGATCGATCGGGAGATGTGCTAGCGGTGGACCGGGTGGTCTACACCCTTTATGTGCATCCGCTCCTTTTTAAACAGTCGCCAGCGGCGATTGCTGAGACCATTGGTGAACTGATTGAGCGGCCCCAGGCCGATCTGGTGGCCCAGTTTGCCCAGCAGGATACGGGCATTAAGTTGATGAATGATGTGCCAGAGGCGTTGGCTCAGCGCATTCGGCAGGCGCGGTTAGATGGGATTGAGCTGATCCCCAGCCAGAAGCGGTTTTATCCCCAACAGGCGCTGCTGTCACAGCTCGTGGGCTATATCAACTTGGATGGTGAGGCCCAAGCCGGTTTAGAGTACAGCCTGCAGGGGCATTTGGAATATCCGAGCGATCCGGAAACGCAGACAACTTACAATCCTTTGCGGCAGGAGTCGGTCCGGGATAATCTTAAGCTGCAGCTCACCATTGATAGTCGTTTACAGCGGGTGGCGCAGCGACAGCTCGAAGCAACGGTTCAGCAGCACGGGGCGAAGCGCGGTGCCGTCCTAGTGATGGATAGTCGTAACGGTGAACTGTTGGCCATGGCCATGACACCGACCTATGATCCAAACCGCTACTACGAAGCGGAACTGGCGGAATTTCGGAACTGGGTGGTCAGCGATGTCTATGAGCCAGGGTCAACCTTTAAACCCATCAATGTTGCGATCGCACTGCAAGAAGGCATTATCGGCCCCGATGACTATATTTTTGACGAAGGTCGCCTGATCTACGACCAGTGGACCATTAAAAATGCCGACTATGGATCGGTCGGTGGCCGGGGCTCGATCACGATTACAGATATCCTGCGTCATTCCAGCAATGTGGGTATGGTCCACATTATGGAAAAACTGGACCGGGCCATTTACTTTAACTGGCTGCACAAGCTGGGGTTGGGGCAGCCGACGGGCATTGAGCTGCCAGCTGAAGCCGCTCCTCAACTGAAGGACCGGGCTCAGTTCGTGGCCAGTCCTGTGGAGGCCGCCACGACGGCGTTTGGTCAGGGATTTGCCATTACGCCCCTGCACCTTGTCCAGATGCATGCGGCGTTAGCGAACGGCGGCACCCTGGTGACACCGCATGTGGTGCGTGGCTTAGTGGACGGCGACGGTGATTTGGCCTGGCAGCCCGATCGCCCAGGCACCCAGAAAATTTTCTCGGCAGGCGTCACCCAGGATGTGTTGGCCATGATGGAAGCTGTGGTCCAAAGCGGTTCGGGTGAACCAGCCCAGGTGGCGGGGTACCGCATCGGCGGCAAGACCGGCACCTCTCAGAAAGCTAGCAGTTCTGGAACCTATGGCAGTGGTCGGGTCACCAGTTTTGTCAGCATTCTGCCCATCGACGAGCCGCGCTATGTGGTGTTGGCCGTCATTGATGAGCCCTCGACACCGAATGCCTATGGGTCTACGGTCGCTGCTCCTCTGGTTAAAACTGTGATTGAAGCGCTGGCGGTACTCGAGGGGGTGGCCCCCGGGGCTGAATAGGGGGTGCTAATGGGGAATCCCGAGGTCACTAGCAGGCGTAAAGCCAGACGGGTCGAAGGTCGCCGGATCCGGGGCGCTAAACAGGGCCGCCTCCAGCTGAGCTAGGGCTTTCTCCAAGTCATCGTTGACAATCTGAAGGTCGAATTCAGCTGCCGCAGCGATTTCCACCTGGGCGCGGGCCAGCCGCTTTGCGATCGCACTATCGGAATCCTGATCGCGCTGTCTCAGCCGATTCTCTAGCACATCTAGAGAGGGCGGCAGTACAAAGATTTGCAGGGCACTGGGAAAGGTCTGGCGTACCTGTCTGGCCCCGTCCAGCTCAATTTCCAGAATGATCCGGCGGCCGTTTTGAATCTGTTCTGCAAGGGGACGAATGGGCGTGCCGTAGAGATTGCTGGCAAATTCGGCCCATTCTAGGAGTTGGCCCTGGCGAATCATTTGCTCAAATTGATCGCGCTGCACAAAATAATAGTGCTGGCCTTCAACTTCCCCGGGGCGTGGGGCCCGTGTGGTCGCAGATACCGAGACCGATAAATCAGGGTGCTTGGCCAGTAGCCGTCGCAGTAGGGTGCCCTTACCGACACCGCTGGGCCCCGTAAAGACGATGAGCTGTCCTGTGGGATGGCCAGTGGATAAGGTACCGCCTGCGACAGGGTCTGTGCCGGCACTGGTTGAAAAGGCGGTTGAGGATGCAGTGAGAGAAGCCATAAAAGTTGAGAGAAACAACGGCATCAGGCGTCGTCGGGGAGATCGAACAATACGGTGGTCATATAGCGCTCAGCCCAGTCGGTGTCGAACGCCTTTTCCAAAATGCGTCGGGTTTTATCATTTTGACGCTGCTGGGTGCAATATTGTCGCTGTCCAGCTAAATTTTTAGCGCGCTGCTGATCGGAAGGGCGAGCGGCGATCGCGCTTTTACAGTGCAGATCCAAATAGCTCGCCACCTGCTGCAAAAAAGAGTGCTCTTCGTTGGCATCTGTGGGCTTAACAAAGCAGCAATAATCGGAAAAGATATAGCCCCACTCCGGTAGCTGCCGGGGTTGGGCATAGTCCATCATCAGATCGGGTAAAGCTAAACGGTAGGCTGGGGGCAAACCGTCGGGCAGGGTTGGCGATAAATCTACAATGGCGGCACTGATGCCACCCCGACCGCTGACGACATCACAGCCAAAAATGGGCAAGCCATACTCCGGCTGGGGAAACATCACACAGTGCAAAATATCCAGATATGAACCAATGCGGGCCAGTTCTAGGTGCAGTTTGCGAAACTGTGGCGTTTGATAGCAGCGATTTTCAATAATCAGCCGCTCTCCCTCTAATCGGCTTTCGACATAGCCCAAATCCTCCGGGAGGACATAGGGTGTCAGGGCCAGCTGATGCCAGGCCGATTCAATGATATCGGCCAATTCCCGAATGACGGGGTGCTGTTGCTGACGGATGTAGAACTTGACCGCAGTCGACATGAGTTGGAAACGTTGCCTGCATGAACAGGTTGCAGTGGAACGATGAAGTTTACGTCAATTCTTGAGTGCCAGGTGATTCTACGGATTGACCCCCGTTAGGGTAGCCATAGGGTGAGTCAGTCTCAAGATAAATCAATGACAACGTGAATTGAGCTGTAAATCCTCAGCATAACAGTTTGACCGTCGCAGGTTCAGTCTGGACCATGGCTTGACAAAAGCCCCGCCCTTGAGGATGAACTGTTCGGATTACAGCCAGTCTTCCTGACTTCAGTGCCCAGCGACCGAAGAGAGAACTACCGGAATCGTTTCACCTCGGCTTTTTGGCCCGATCACTGTGGTAACTCAGCTTGCTTCTCGTAAAATCCTTGGCATCAATCAGCGGGCATATCAGTGTCTGAAACTTTCGCTGAGCCTCAACCTGCGTCGGCAGATTCTGATTGCTGTCTGTGACAACATTGTCTTACAAAATCAGTTAGCGGCTCAGCTGGAAGCCGATTTAGGTCAGCCGGATGCGCTGACCCAGGCTATTTTGCCGGATCGGGCACTACATCTGGCACACCTAACGTTGGATCCTGGCCAAACCGATTTTGTTGCCCAGGTGGCGCAGTGGCTCCAGCAGCAGCCTGCCGGGCAAATGCCCTGCCTGCAAATCCTTGGCATTGAGCAGATGACGCGCCAATCGCTGATGGCGCAGCATCACTTTCTACAATCCCTTGAAGCCGTAGAGTCGCTCCTGCCCCATCTCAATACCAGTTTATTGCTGTGGCTACCGTGGCCTTGGTTGCGGGCTATTCAACAGTCGGCCCCACAATTCTGGCGCTGGCGTAGTGGGCTGTTTGAATTTGTCGGTGAGCCAACCCCCGTCGTTGCCATTCCTGATGGGCTGAAAGACAGTCCTGAAGATCAGCGAGTGACGAATGAAGTGGTGCCCACCAGTAGCCTGTACGGTGACTCTGTGAAGGTGGTGTCCGCTACGTCTGCTGAGCCCGAGGCTGGTTCTGCCACAGGGCCCGTGGATCTCTGGACGCTGTTGAGCGAAGACCTCGCCCAGCTGGAGGCTGTGGAACTCCTGTCTCCTGAACAGGATAGTGCCCCCAGTGACGACGATGTTGACAACGCGGCTGTCCCTGAAGCTAGTGATGTGTCCGATGCCTCGGCCTCTGTGGTGGTCCCCCGCCTGCCGGCTCAGGATGCTGAATCATCAAGCGCCGTAGCCTCTGAAGAGACGGTTGATCCTGATGCTGCAGCGGCTGCACCGGTCCTGGACTTTAGTCGCGTCAGTCAGCCTTTTGAGGCCCTCGCTGAACTCAAACGTAACCAGCGTCCACCAGCGGAAATTGCTCAGGCCTATCTGGCTCTAGGCCACCATTACCGCAGCCAAATCGAAGCGGGTGCCATGACCCCAGAGCTCACCAGCTGGGCAATCGAGGCCTACGAAGAGGGGCTACGCTGGTTGGCCGAGCATGATCCGGCTTGGGGTTCTGGCCTGAATGATCTAGGCACCCTGTACTGGATTGATGCCCAGCAGCGACCGGAGCGTGAGCAGCAGCTTGAGGGCATGACGCGCAGCCTAGAAATCTATGAGAATGGTCTCGCTAAGATTGATCAGCAGCGACAGGCAGAGGTGGCCAGTCGTCTGCACAGTAATGTGGGCGCAGTGCATAGCACCCTAGCCAGCTACGATGACCCCGTTATGCACCTGCAGCAGTCCGTTGAGGCCTATCGTCGAGCGTTACCCCTCTGTGCGGCTGAGCAGCAGCCAGAAGAATATGCCACGCTGCAAAATAGCCTGGGCTCGGTGTACTGGAAGCTGTCCCATTATCAGCAAGATAAGTCAGCGAGTACTTGTCTGCACCGTGCCATTGCGGCCTATAACGAAGCGTTAAAGTCCCGTAGCCCTCAGCAGGCCCCCCTGGATTATGCTTCGGTACAAAATAACTTGGGCATTGCCTATTGGAGCCTGTCTAAGCATGAGCGGCCCATCTTTCTGCTGAAGCATGCGATCGCAGCTTACCGCGATGCGCTCAACTATCGCACGCCGCACACCGATCCGGGGGCCTGTGCGAGTACTTATAACAATCTCGGCACCGCCTACTGGGAAATTGCCACCCACCTAGATGCTGAGCCAGACCCCCAAAACCGCTACCGCCAAAATGCCATCATTGCCTATGAGGCCGCGCTCAAAGCTGCCCAGCAGGGGCCGTCCAATCTAGATTTATGCTCGATTCACCACTGTCTGGGGAACGTCTACGATCAGATGGCTCAAAAATCCAACGCCGATAAGTTTTTACCTAAAGGGTTAGGACACTATCTGGCGGCGCTCGCTGAGCTAGAGAGAAATGATCCTGTCTATGAGCCTATCTTCAAGTCGTTGGTGCGTAACTTGCGCAGTCACTACGATCAGCTCGGGTTGGCGGGTCAGCAGGCGGCGTTGGGGCGGCTGCCGGGTATTTTGTTACCCGAGGTGATGCAGGCGATCTAAGCTCGGCTGCTGTTGAGAGCTTTTGACGCGCGCTTTAATGCGATCGCCGCTGCCATAAAGGATGTGGTTTGAGCTTTGTGCGTGACGACCTTGTGCGTGACGGTTATATAAGACAGAAAATGGGGTATCGAGCCTGAAACCATCCGTTAAGGAACTAACGTGATACCCCACATCAAATGTGGCAGAGGGCTTTGAGCGAGGCCTGAAAAGAAGCTGAGAAAGCTGTGAGATGTCAACGTTAGGCCGAGAGTCCGGTTGTATAGTCGGCTGTCACGCCAACATCAGGCACTTGAGCGCTCTCAATGGCTTCAACATATTCGCAAGTAACGTACATATAGCACCGCCACAAACGTTTGTGCGCGGTTGTGGGCTACTTGGCGACCATACCCAGGGTTTCACAGCCAGAACTGTCCTCAGCGCTTGGCCCAACACGGTGCGCTGGGTTAATCCTGGAAGAAAATACGC
>JBCBOC010000508.1:0-3725 GCA_039821475.1 Cyanobacteria bacterium J06632_22
ACGCTGTGCGATCGCAACTCAATCTGCCTGCGCCGCCAGCGCCCTCAGATGAACCATCGCCCGCTCCGCATCAGCCACCGGCACAAACAGATGATCGTGGTAGTAGGCCGATACCGGATTCACACTAATCTCCTGAGTCGCCAAGGCTGCCGTAATGGCCGCCAGGAAGCCCACCGCCGCTAGACTAGACTGCACCATGAGGGTAATCATTCGTGCCGGATAGGCGTAGCCCAGGCCCAACTGTTCCGCCTGCGCCTGAGGCACAATCAACGTTAGCCCCTCCGCCTCATAAAACTGACCGACCGGTGTCAGGCCTAAGGGTACAGCATCGGCTGGCACACAGCAGAATACATACACATCGGGCTGCAGCACCGGCTGCATGCCCTGGAGCAGCTTACTGAGCTGAGTTTCACCAACGGTCATGATCAACGCGTCCTAGCGATACGTCCAAGGCGCTACACCCACAACCGCTAAACCGAGACATTCGCCAGGGTCTGATAGCGAATGCCCGCATCTGCCATCCGTTTGAGCGCCTCACCCAGCCGATCGCATTCAGCAATGAGGCTAATCCGGACATAACCTTCACCCCCTTCGCCAAAGGCACTGCCAGGCGTCACCACAACACCAGTCTTCTCCAGCACCATAAAGGCAAAATCTGAAGCGGTCATACCCGGCGGGCAGGACACCCAAAGGTACATCGTGGCCTGGGTCTTGGGCACAGTCCAGCCCAGCTCCGCCAAGCCGTCAATGAGAAAATCACGGCGACGAATGTAGCGCTGCTGCACCTCCTCCAAATAGCTATCCGGCAGCTTCAGCGCCGTCTCGGCGGCGGTCTGAATAGCCCCAAAAATGCCATAGTCCAGATTGGTTTTTAAGGTTCGTAGACCCTGAATCACATGGCGATTGCCCACCACAAACCCAACGCGCCAGCCAGCCATGTTGTAGGTCTTGGATAGGGTGTGGAACTCAACGCTAATGTCCTTAGCACCGTCAATTTCTAGCACGCTGGTGGGCTGATACCCGTCAAAGGCCAGCTCGGCATAGCATAGGTCATGGACCAAGAGAATTTCGTGTTGACGCGCAAACGCCACCACGTCCTCAAAAAACTCGCGCGGCGCGGTGGCCGCCGTGGGGTTGTTGGGATAGTTAAAGTACAGCACTTTAGCGCGATCGGCCACATCATCCGGAATGGCCCCCAGATCAATCAGCCAGTTATTCTCAGCCGTCAACACCAGCGGGTGAATGTGGGCACTTGCGATCGCAGGTCCACGAAAATGGGCTGGATAAGCGGGCGTCGGCACCAGCACCGTATCGCCCGGATCAATATAGGCCAGCGCCAGATGGGTCAAGCCTTCTTTAGACCCCAATAGCGGCAAGGCTTCGCCACTGGGGTCTAGGGTCACACCATACCGACGGTGATACCAATCCGTAATCGCTTCCCGAAAATTAGCTGTCCCCTCAAAGGGGGGGTAGCCATGGTGAGTGGGATCCGCCATCGCAGCTTTCGCCGCCTCAATCACAGGCGCAGGGGTTGGACCACCAGGATTGCCCATACCCAAGTCAATCAGATCGACACCCTGTTCACGCGCCTTGGCCTTGAGCTCATCCAAACGGGCAAACACATAGGGCGGTAGTGAGCCTAACCGTTCAGCAGGTTTCAACCACTCAAGATTCATACCGTCACCTCCGGGTCACTAGGTCGAGCCCCCCCAACGGCACTGGGCTCAGTTGACTGCAGTTCTGTAGACTTTACCATCTTGGACAAGGGCATTTCGGGCGAAGACGTTTCAGGTGCAGAGACTTCAGACTGGGACACCTGAGACGATAGGCGCTCACCACGGGACGGTAATGCAATCAGCGTTGACACCATCGCCGCCATGACCTGCTGCGGCTCTACCACAAAAGGCAGGTGATGAATGTCGGAGTCAGCACGACAGGCGAAACTGGCTGCCTGTTCCAACTCAGTGACGGTCATACTGGCCAGGCCCAAGTCCCGCAGCGTTTTGGGTAAACCAATCGCATCGTAAAAGTGCACCAGCTGCTGACGGGCCGTTACCGCTAGCGAATTGTTACCATACATCTCCTCTAGCCGCAGCTGAGCCAGAATGCCGTAGGCCACCTTCTCACCGTGAAGGGCATCGTGGCTAGCGGGAATCTGAGTCAGGCCATTGTGAATGGCATGGGCCGCGACCGTTCGACACTGGGCGCCCCCCATCCCCCCAATCACACCCGCCATCAGTACAGTGGCGTCTACGACCTCGCGCCAGTCACTGCCCCCCGGCTGACGCAGCGCCGCTGCAGATTTTTGGAAGAGAATATCGCGCAGTACCCGCCCCTGCTGCACTGCACCGATAACCAGGGTTTGGCTGGAGTGCCCACTGCTGACTGAGGCCTCGTACCACTTCGCCAGGGCATCACCAATACCCGCTACCAGCGTCCGCTGGGGTGCCGTCAGAATCAGGTCGTAGTCTAACAGCAGCAAATCCGGGCAGCGGGGTAGCGCCACGTCATAATCGAAGGCACCTGCATTGGAGTAAACGTTCGACAGGGCCGTCCAAGCCGCACAGGTGGCCGCCGAGGTCGGCACCGTCGCCACCGGCAACTGAGTCTGATAGGCCAACAGCTTCGCCGCATCCAACGCCTTACCGCCCCCCACACCAATAATAAAATCAGCCGAGTGGGCTGTCCGGGCCTGATGCAAAGCGGCTAAGGCTGCTTCACTACAGTCATCCTCGTAGGCAGCAGTTGCCACCACAAAGTCCGACAAGGCCGGAGAGAGGAACGCGTGCGACGCAGCGAGCGTACGTGAGCCACCGACCACGAGGGGTCGCCGCCCGAGCCGAGCCAGCAGTGGGCCACTTTGAGCCACCAAGCCGTTACCCCGCAAGACTTGCGCAGGCGCGACCATTAGAACAGGGAAGGAAGTCGGTTGCATAGTGATCGTCAGTCTCCTTGCAGGGTGGACAGTCAGATGGAGAGAGCAGATATGTCAGGGCAAATATGTCAGGGCAGATATCTAATATCTATGAAGATGAAGGGTCCCCGTCAAAAATGCAGTGAAAGATAAAGAACTGAAACGCTAGGCCACGGCTCGCCGCGCCCGCTTATCGCATTGATTCAGCGCTCATGCAGCCCAGCGCAACGTCCACGATGTCATCCATCGGACAGCAGCACCAGAGGCCTCAGACGGGGGGACTAAGATAGCCTGCGCTAAACCGCAGCATTAGCGCGCTTCAGCGTTACCAAGTCAAGGTTTACATCGTAGGCCTGATCACTGCCCGCAGCCGCTGGCTGCACTTGCCCCAAATACAACAAGGCAGACACCCCATCCGGCTGATGGACAATCGTTCGAGCCCGAATCGTCGGCACCACGCCAGGATTCCCCAGGCGACTGGCCCTGAGCAAATTCTGAGCAGACTGCTGTAGCGTCGCCTCTAACTCAGGTGCCGTAATCGTTGACGGCACTCTGATCACAATTTGGGAGGCGCCTGAATCAAAGACCGTCGTGTAAGGGATAGCCCCCTCCACGGTGACCGGCGTCAGAGGTTCGAAGCTGAGCCCAAACAAACCGGCAGTCAGCACCAGGCTGAACCCTGTGGCACCCACCAGGCGAAACCGAATCCCCCAATTCGCTAGAAATGCGATCGCACTCACCAGGCCGAACACCACAGTGGCAATACCCATCCATTTAGTAGCGTCGAGAAAAGTTTCAGGGGTCGGCATAG
>JBCBOC010000646.1:0-2944 GCA_039821475.1 Cyanobacteria bacterium J06632_22
AAAAGCTTTTCCTCCAGGGCCGACAACAGAACGTTGTTGACCTCAGGGCGAGAGCGGTTGAATTCGTCGTAGACCAGGGTGAATCCCTCTCGACAGGCCATGGTTAGGCGAGAATCCACCCAGCTTTGGCGGAGCTCATCTTCAACCTTAACGACGCTGTGAATGTAGTTGTCGACGACTTTTTTCCGGGTGTAGCCCGTTTGATTACCAATGAGGTCCGATGTCTTAAAATCGTCGTCGCCAAACAGCATCATGGTGGGGCGACCCAGGAGATCAGCCAGGTGCATAGCTAGTGTTGTCTTACCGGTACCTGCGGGCCCCTTTAAATGAATCGAGTAGCCCGTTTTCAGATAGCGTAGAGCCCGGCGCGAGAGTTGCTCAATTGCCGGGGTCGTGACAAATTGGCGGGGGCGAGTTTGCAGAACCGTAGTCACGGGTCAGATCTCCTGTTGAGGAATTGATGGGTAGAGACGGCATGGCGTCCAAACTAGACGCGGTTTAGACCATGGTTAGGCCGCATAGTAACGACGTTCTTTTTGAATCACCAGGCCACGCTGCTGCAAGGTCCTAAGGGCGTCGATAGTTTGTAAACGCTGCAGCAGCAGGGCTTGTTCAATGTCAATGACCTTGAGACCATCGGTATCCTTGAGGTAGTCAAGAATAGTCTGTTCGGTGTTGGTCAATGGCGTTTTGAGCGCTTCCAAGGCGTTAGCCTTTGCCACTTCGGTCGGCGTTGCTTGGGGCTTCGGGGCTGGGGCTTCAGGGTGGGGGATGGAGGGCGTTGCCTGGGACGCTGCGAGGGCCGTATCCACTACCACGGAGGCTGATGATACTCCCCAAACGGACGCCTTTAGCTGTTGTCGAAAAACCTTCAAGGCCGCTAGCGATGTTTTCAGGGATTCTCGAAAGACGGCAACATCCTCAATTTGAGCCTGCCGGTCTGACTTGAGTTGAATCTGCAGGGCGGCGGCTTGCTCCTGACGGATGTCTGCGGTTTCGGTCAGAAACTGATGCACCGTTTGGCGCAGGGCATCTGCTTCAGTCGCCAGTTGCTCCATCATCTCTACTGACCATGTCTGACGGTCCTGCCGTATTTCGATGAGCGAAGCTTGGACGTCGGCAGCCATCGCCACGACTTCAGCTTGAAGGTCAGCTAGCGCCTGCTGGTTTTGCAGCCGGGTGCTGGTCACATTGGCTTGGAGGTTAGCAATGTAATGCTGTAAGTCGGTGGCTGTTGCGATGGCCTTTTCTCTTCGCTGAGCTGTCAATTGGGTAAGCTGCTGCACGAGCTGTTCTCGGCGCTGCTGTAGCTCGACCTGGCGCTGCTCTCTGGCCTGCTGCCACTGCTCTTTAAGCGCAGTCATGAACGTTCCCCTAAAGCGGTTTTAAAAGCATTTTAAGTCGGTCGAAAGGAGTGACTAACCCACCAACTGGTATAGCAGCCGCCAGTTCCGTCCGGAAAAGGCTGTGCTGCAATAGGGTTGTGTGCTAAGCGGGATATCCATAATCAGTTTCCCAACCTATATGGCGCTAGCGATATATACCCCACGGTCCACAGTCGTGGTGAGCCCTCATCTGCAACAATGTCTCGCTTGAGATGGATCGCTTTCACCCGGGAGAATGCCAGGCTTGAGCGTGGACAGAATTATCTCTTAAGAGAGAAAGGCCTTGCCCTTGAGCTAGCACGGCTAGCTAGGGCCTAGCCTCTCTCCTGGGGGATGAGGGCGCTACCCAACTAGGCAGTTGCAGGTACAGCAGCCTGTGCTGTCAAGCCAACGGCCTCAGCGTACTTCAGGTAAGTTTCAACGGAGGCGATGACAACACGGGCTTCAACTGCCAGCAGTTCAATACCTACGAGAGAAACGCGGACCCAAGCGTCAACAACGACGCCTTTGTCTAGGATGCGGTCAACGACCTCGCCCAGACTGGAGGAGGAGTTTACTTTTTCAACAGCCATGATGTTTGAATCCCTATCGAGCAATAGATTGTTTATTAAAATTCCAGCGGAGTGCTGAAGATTTGCCCCAGTGTTCCCGTGTGATATTCGTGACGCGCAAAGATACTTTCAGAAAAGTTGGCATTTCTGTTTTTTGGCCCATTCCTTCAGTAGGCTGTAGAGAATGTGGCAGGATTGGGCACGCTGAGCCGTTACCTCAAGCTACATGGCCTCAAGCTACATGGCCTCAAGCCACATTGCCTCAAGCTACAGAGAAGGGATATACATCGATGGATGCGAGGACAAATCGGCTATTGAGATCGCTACAGGATGTCGACGAAGCGGTGCGTGAGCAAGCCACGGCTGAGCTGTGGCATGACTGGTTTCACCAAAAGGGTAAGCCTCTGGCCCAAGAGCTGTTTCAAACTCAGTCTCTGTTGGAATCTGGGCAGACCCAAACCGTAGAAGACATCCTCAACCGCATGATCGACGATCATCCTGACTTTGCGGAGGCGTGGAATAGGCGGGCGGTGCTTTATTACGTGCAGCGTAAATACCGCAAGGCCATTACCGACTGTGAGGTGGTGATCTCACGGGTTCCTTACCACTTCGGTGCGCTGCACGGGCTGGGATTATGCCAGGCTGCAATTGGCGACTATCCAGCGGCGATTCATGCGTTTCGTGAGGCCTTGGAGGTACAGCCGTTTTCGTTGACGAACCAGCGTCTCATCTTAGAATGCACCGCCCGTTTGAGCTGAGCGCGAGGACACGCATTCAAAGCCGGACGATACTCTAGGCGCTGAGCCTTCGCCAGTCTCAATCGCGACTTGGGACGACCTAATCGCCAGAGATTTAGAAGGCTTTTGCGGTCTATTGCATTCACCGCGTTGCTAAGGTCGGTTTCTGGCGTTGAGTCCGTTGATCTTGGAGCTCCGCAACGCAGTCGAAGGGTCCGTCAAAGCATGCGACTGCTATAGCAACCGCCACAAATGTTTGTGCGCGGTTGCG
>JBCBOC010000119.1:0-8215 GCA_039821475.1 Cyanobacteria bacterium J06632_22
CATAGCCGTAGACGCTCATGTCGGCCTGATCGTTTTCGATGTCGCAATATACCTCGATGGACCAGTAATAGGTTGTGCCTACTTCGAGGGGAGACAGGCCCAGCTGCTGGGGGAGTGGCAGGGTGGCAATGCCGCCATCTCCCGAGAGCGAGTGGGCGACCTGGTACATCGGCACCAAGTCCTCTTCGGGGGTGACCTGGTACAGCTTAAATTCTAGATAGCTGGCGTTATTTTCCGGTAGAAACCACTGAATATCAGGATAGGCGTCTGTGGTGAAGGCCGTGGTTTGTGGAACGAGGGCCGTCAGCGACTTCCCGGCCTCGGGGTGGGCCACACAGCTCGGAATCGGATCGCGGGTACCGCCCGACCGGCGGTAGTTTGGCCGGGAGCGGACGTTGCGTGGCGTAAAGGCCACGGCCGCAGTGCTAGCTAAGAGCCAGCCTGCTAATGTGAGGGAACCAAACCGATAGAGCGCACTGGAAAATTTCATTGCGAACTGGGATGCTAAACGGACGACAGGAGAGTCTGACAGGAGGATGAGCAGATGACAGGGCTGACAAAAGTATGCCGTAGTGTCGGCATGGGGCTGGTCTTGGGTCTCGCAATCAGTGCGACGGCTCAGTTGGGGGACGCGCCCAATGCGGTTGCCAGGGTTAATGATACTAGCCCTGCCGATGCGAATTTTGGGAACAGTCACAGGGCTGACGGCCATGGTGGCCATGTCGATACGCTGACGTTCTCTCTTGAGTATCCCCAAGACAGTCGGGTCACTGTAATGGATGGGGACGATATTGAGATTGTCAGCGAGGTTGCCAGCAATAGCGCTGTGGGCGATCCCACTATGGAGATTCACACGCGGGCCGTTCTACTCCGGGAAGATCCAGCGGATGTGGTGAGTCAGTACATTGAGCAACTGCTGGCGGAAGATGCGCTAGTGCTGCTATATCGCACCGTCAGGGTGGACGGTCAGTCAGCGTTTCGGCTTTGGCTGGGGGAGCAGCCCGACCCTAGGACAGGGGAGTTAAAAAATAGTCTGGTGACCTTTGTGGGCTACGGAAACGCGGAGACAGCGCAGATCACGAGCTACTACAGCGAGGACGAAGCTGAAACGGCGGTGATTGCCCTGCACGACTCGTTTACGCACCTGGCCCCGCCAGATGTAGCTCCAGAGTGAATGGTATGACGATGAATTTTTAGCTTTGACGCTCCCTAGGGTAGCAACGGTTCCTCAGTTAGGACTTCGAGCCCGACAGAGGCTAACAGTTCTGCCCAGCGACGCTGCAGGTCAGGGTCTTCAGGTCGTTGGCGCAGTAAGGTTGCCAGCCCGGTTACGGCTTCGAGCCAGAGGCCTGCATTGGCTGCGATCTCAACGCGTTCTGATGGCGAGGCCGCGGCGAGCTGCTGGGCGGTGGCAGCATCCACCTCAATTCGCTGTACCCAACCCTGGGCGTAGTGGTCGGCCCTGCAACTGTCGGGTTCGCAGAAAAACATCACTTCCCAGTAGTAGGTCTCGCCGATGACGAGGGGAGACATGCCCAAATCTGCGGACAGCGGCAGGGCCGCAATACCCGGCTCCCCGGTTACCACAAAGGAGGTGTGAAACAAGTGAGATAGGGTTTCCTGTTCCGGATCGTATTGATGCAGGCTAACGGTGATTCTGTTTTCGCCCTGGGTGGGCTGGTACCAGTGCAGTGTGGGATAAGCTGCCGTAGTGGTTGCCACCTGCATCGGTGCCAGTAAGTAGAGCCCGCCGAGACCACCCGCGTTGCACATGGGGCAACGGGACATGACCGACCGTCGGGTTGAAAGTGGTAGATCTGCCCCATCGACGGTGGGACGAAATACCTCGGTTGTGGCCTGTTCCGCTACCCCCAACAGCGCTAGCAGCGCCAGACAACAACCAAAGACAAAACGCGGCATGCAGTTCCGTTCGTAACACTCTTACTGACCTCAGCTCAGTTTTGGTAGATTTCGTACTGGGTCAGAACTCCGGACGCCACCGTGAAGAAATTCCCCCGTTGTGCTTAGCAGATACGGCAACTGCGCTCCCTCGACCGCAGGTTATTGAAGTTCTGGTTGCTAGAGCCCAGTGCCTTACCCTCGTCCCTAAACCTAACAAACAGTCTTTTACAGCACCGGCGATAAGCGACCTTCCAACCCTGGGACTGCTATAAAATTTGGGGGTTGCTGCTGTTCTGGTTGGGGAAATGCCATGCTCATTGCCGGTGCGATCGCATTTGTCGAATTCAACTTTACCAATCCCGACAGCTTTGAGGTGGTGGCGCTAGTGGACATTCCTGCCGGAGAGGTGATTCATTTTACCGATAGCGGCTGGCGTGCCAACAATACCCTACGGGCCAATGAGGGCACCTTTACTTGGACGGCACCGCTTGGGGGCATTAGCGCGGGCACCGTAATTGATATTAATGCGCCAGGGGATATGGCCCTGTCCACCCGTGGCGACCAGATTTTGGCCTACCAAGGGACAGTGGCTCATCCGACGTTCTTGGCAGCGCTGCATGCAGATCGGCTGAGCTGGAGCGATGATGCGGTGAGTGCCAATACCTCGGCATTGCCGTTAGGCTTGGTGAATGGAGTGACGGCCATCGCCCTACCTGAGGTGAACAATGGCCGATACAGCGGCTCCCTTACGGGTACCCCCGATCAGCTGCGGATTGCCATTAACAACCCCGACAACTGGAGTACCGACAACACTGCCCGACAAGAGTTTACAGGCACCTTTGCCCTAGACCCTGGAGACGGGCCTCAATCGCCAACAGCCATCACCCTGATCAGTGCTGTCCAAGGGCAGACGGCGAGCAGCCCATTACAGAGTGAAACGGTGACGATTGAGGCTATCGTCGTGGGCGACTTTCAAAATCGGGACGCTGACTCTAGCCGCAATCTGGATGGGTTTTACCTGCAGGAGGAGGACGCTGACAGTGACAGCGAGGGGACGACCTCCGAGGGCATTTTTGTGTTTGACGGCAGCTTTGGCACTGATATCCAACTGGGAGACCAGGTCCGGGTCACAGGGACAGTAGAAGAGTTTTTTGGCGAAACACAGCTGGATGAGGTCAGCGCTGTAACGGTGCTGAGCGGCAATAATCCTTTGCCAACTGCCGCGGTGATTGAACTGCCAGCCGCAAACGTATCGGCTACGGTATCTGGCACGCTTCAACCTGACCTAGAGGCCTTTGAAGGAATGCGGGTTGTTTTCCCAGGCCAGCTGACGGTTACCGAACTGTTCCAGCTCGATCGGTTCAATGAGATTCGGTTAAGCCAGGGCGGACGGCTGCAACAGTTTACCCAGAACAATCTACCTAGCGTAGCGGGCTACGCGGCGCATTTAGCAGCGATAGCGCGGCGCACCATTGTCTATGACGATGGCCTCAACGAACAAAATACGGCCATTGAAAATCTGGACGGGCTGGGGCCTGTGTTTAGCACGGCGACCGCCCTACGCATGGGGGATACGATTACGGGACTCTCGGGGGTGCTGGACTACAAGCGAGCGGGCGGACGAAACAGTACACCCACCTGGCGAGTGCGGGCCGTGGCAAACGGCACCAATAGCTTTTCTCGTGGCTCAGCGCGCACGGACGCGCCGGCCCCTGTGGGGGGACGATTGCGGGTGGCCAGTTTGAATGTGCTGAATTTTTTCACTACGCTGGACCGCCAAGGGGCAACCACCAATACGGGGGCAACCCCACGGGGGGCCAATACGCCCGCAGAGTTTGACCGTCAGCTCGAAAAATTGGCTACGGCCATGCTCGCCATTGATGCTGACATTTACGGTCTGGTAGAGCTGGAGAATAGTGCGGACAACGGCGCGCTGGCGGTCCTGGCGGCGGCGCTGAATGCCCGTACGGGGCCTGGCACCTATCGCTTTGTTGAGACGGGGCTAATGGGGGGCGATGCCATCGCCGTGGGCTTTCTCTACAAAACTGCCACCGTCACCCCCCAGGGCGATTTTGCGGTGCTAGATACCCCAGATTTTCTAGACCCCAACCGTTCGGGGCGAGCGCGCAACCGCCCGGCTCTGGCCCAAACCTTTGTAGAAAATGCCACGGGGGAACGCTTTACGCCAGTGGTCAACCATTTCAAATCGAAGGGACCCAGCGGTGTCGAAGACAACAGCCTCGATGCTGCCCAGGGCGATGGTCAGGGGAACTGGAACGTGACCAGAACTCAAGCTGCGATCGCACTAGCGAATTGGCTAGCCGGTGACCCCACTGGCAGTGGTGATGAAGATTTTCTAATGCTTGGGGACCTGAATGCCTATGCCCAGGAAGACCCGCTGACGGCCTTGGCCGAGCGGGGCTATACCGACCTGGCCCAGCAGTTTTTGGGCCCGGACGCCTACTCCTACGTGTTTAACGGTCAACTGGGCACGCTGGACTATGCCCTGACTAGCTCTAGTCTGCGGCCCCAGGTCACAGGCGTGACCGAATGGCACGTTAACGCCGATGAGGCCGATGCCCTTGACTACAATCTAGATTTTGACCGCAACCCCGACATTTTTGATGGTAGCGTCCCCTACCGAAATTCTGACCACGATCCGGTCATTGTCGGGTTAGAGCTGCGGTAGTCGTACACTAACGCGTGTTCCGGCTTCCAGGGTAGAGACAATGGTCAGTTCCCCTTCGTGGGATTCCACAATCCGTTTGGTAATGGCCAACCCTAGACCGTTACCCGAAGACTTGGTGGTAAAGAACGGCTGCGTGAGCTGGGGCAGCACCGCTGGTGGAATGGGCGCCCCACCGTTGTGGATATGGACGGTAATGTAGCGTCCGGCAACAGGGTCTCCCGCCTGTTCTATCCAGCAGGTAATCTTGTCGCCGTCGTCAACGGCTTCGCAGGCGTTGGTCACTAGGTTAATAAACACCTGTTTGAGTTTGTCAGTGTTGGCTGCAACCATCACAGGCTCGGCTACCGGGGTCCAGTGCAGTAGGCGAGTGGCAATGTTGGGCTGCTCAGCCAGGGTTTCCATCAACGCCGTCAGGAGCTGATTGAGGTCCACCGGCTCGCGCGCTAAGGCCTGTTCGGGTTTGGCATAGAGCAAAATGTCGTTGAGCAGCGCCTGCAGGCGTTGGGCCTCTTCAACAGCAAAGGTCAGTCGGGCTTGGCTGCGGGCAGGCAACTCTTCTTGCTGCATAGCAGTCATGGCCATCCACACCGTGGTCAGCGGGTTGCGCACTTCATGGACAATCATGGAGGCCAGTTCGCCGATCTCTGCTAAGCGCTCGGTGGCGGCCTGGGCCTGCTTGCGATCGCGAATGTCCCGCACCAGTCCTAAATAGGCCGCTTCCCCATCCAGCTCAATTTGGCTGAGGCTAATCTCTACCGGAATGGTGCCGCCCTTTTGGCAGCGGTGCCGCCCTTCCACCGTCAGCGGCTGTCCCGGCTGGGCACGGGCCAGCAATGCGGAGATTTCTGTAGCGTCTCGTACCGCATGTAGGTCTGCCAGGGTCATGTGCAAAAAGGCTTCCCGACTGTAGCCCAACTGGGCGGTGGCCCGCTGGTTTACCTCGACAATTTTGCCCCGGCAGTTCAGCACGTAGAAGGCATCGGTGGCCTGCTCCACCAGGGCTCGAAAACGGGCTTCACTAGCGCTGAGCTGGTCGTTGAGTTGGGATTGGGTTTCAAATAGCTTATGGTTGTCGATTGCGATCGCAGCCCGCTCAGCAAAAATTTCCGCCAGTTTTACCTCAGCCTCACTAAACTGACGCGGGCATTGCTCAAAGGAGCAAATGGTGCCCAAAATATCCCCACCCGGTAGCTTTAGAGGCACCCCCAGATAGGCGCGGTATCCAGGTGCCCCCGCTCCCTGCGTCGGATCCGCGTCCAAATCTGGCACCTGTAACGGGCACCCCCGACTGACCACCGTCTGGGTGACTGTCCCGTGGAGGGGGTACGTGGCATCTAGCGCGTCGCCAATGTCCAGACTACTGGCTAGCAATGTTTCAGTCTCGCCGCTGCATAGGGTGACCACAGACCAGTCCAGCCCTAACAGCGTGCTCATGCCCTCCACGATATTTTGTAGGTAGGCGGGCAGGTCTCCTGATCGGTGACTCAGTTCCGACAGAATATTCAACAGCTGACGAGTATCGACCGCTGCCCCGCTGGACTGATCGCGCATGGATTACCCCAATGGAAACCTCTCTAATCTACTAGAGTCCTTGGCTTCCGTGTCCCCCCACAAAAGCTGCACGTCGTCCGTTCCTGGGGAAACGGTATGGCGTTGTGTTGGGTTAAGTCCGGTGCTAGCCTAAACTGCCCCACTACAGCCCTGGCAAAGGCAGTTGGCGCGGGGCGGTCCTTGCCGCTAGATTGGCTACCGTCAGACCCAACAGGCGGACGCGTCGTCCCGGCTCCACGTGGGTGGTCAGCAACACCTCGGCTAAGGGCAACAGGTCAGCCATTGTCTGTAGCGGCGCGGTGACGGTACGGCTGCGTGTGATCTGCTGGTAGTTTGCGTACTTGACTTTTAACGTCAGGGTATAGCCGACTCGGTGAGCGGTCTGTAGTCGGGTTTGCACCTCTTCTGCGATGGGCACCAACGCAGCCCGCATCTGGTCCAGCGTTGCCAAGTCCTCCGCAAAGCTATGCTCCGAACCGATGGATTTGCGAATGCGGTTGGGGTTGACCGGGCGGTGGTCTTGCCCGCGGGCAATGCGGTAATAGTGATGGCCCACTTTGCCAAAGTGGGCTACAAGCTGTGCCTCTGGCCAGGTTGCGAGATCTGCCCCCCGATGGATGCCAAGCTGCTGCATTTTGCGAGCCGTGGCCGGGCCTACCCCGTGGAACTTTTCAATGGGTAGCTCAGCCACGAAGACCGCTGCCTGCTCTGGCAAAATCACAGTGAGGCCATTGGGTTTATTCGTTCCAGAGGCCATTTTGGCGAGAAATTTGTTCACCGATACCCCGGCTGACGCCGTGAGCTGGGTGGTGTCGACAATTCGCTGTTTGATTTGTTGGGCAACGGTAATGGCTCGGTCTAAACCCAACTTGTTTTCAGTCACGTCTAAGTAAGCCTCATCCAACGATAGGGGCTCAACTAGGTCGGTATAGGCCATAAAAATCTCTCGAATCTCTTTCGAGACGGCCTTATAAACCTCAAAACGCGGCCTCACAAAGATTAAATCCGGACAGCGCTGTACAGCAATCCGCGAGGGCAGTGCCGAATGGACGCCGTACTGACGGGCTTCATAGCTGGCTGCGGCAACCGCGCCCCGCTTATCGGGCGAGCCGCCAACGGCTACGGGCTTACCACGATAGGCGGGATGGTCTCGCTGTTCAATCGACGCGTAAAACGCATCCATATCCACATGGAGAATTTTACGCAGGCCTGCCATGGTTCGCTCGTCCGATGTCTGTCCTTTTTATAGCGTTTGCCATACCGACTGGAGAACAAGAACGGTGTACTCAATAGATCTACGGAAAGGACACAGAAAAAAATCGCCACTCAAGGCCATAACTTTACATAAAGTTGCGGTTTGTATTTTTTGGAAATGTTGTTGTAAAGCTTTGTCGGTGAAAGGTCAAAAAAAGCAACCATTGTGATTCTGTTGGGCATCGTAACCCTACAAGGGGCAGTACTATTAAGAGATAGCTATTTCTGCAAGAGGGATAGCTTTAGGCTATGTAGCTTGTTGGGTTCTGTTGCCGTTCAGTTACGTTGGCCTTGGCTGCGTCTATCTTCAGCGTTGTTTCAACGTGAAATGTTGTTTTCAGTTAGCAACTGTCCTTGTTTTAGGCTGTGGCCACTCCCCCCATTGGTTTTAAGCACAGCCGAATAGAGGTATCTACCGTTTCATCACGCAATTTGCACAAACCATTGTGCAAGTGCTGCATATCCACGATGCACTTCATCTAATCGAGGGTTGATTATGCTTGTTTTTGATCGCGGCAAATTTATTTCCGGTGTTCTGACGCTGGTTAAGTTAGGCGTTTCCCTAGCTATTCTGTTTGTGTTAGGCACTAAATTTCTTGATATGTGGCAAGCCGAAGCCGACAATCTGCCGGACGTTGGTCTGCAACAGGAGATTGTAGAGTAGAGCTGTAAGTAGGGCTACCGCTACGGTATACCGTAGCCCTCATAGACTGAGTCAATTCCCTGAAGCCCAATAACAAAGCCTGCGACCGATGCCGCAGGCTTAATAGAAGATGGGTGCTAATCACGTCCAGCTTGAAACCTGTAGATCCAAAACAC
>JBCBOC010000765.1:0-2211 GCA_039821475.1 Cyanobacteria bacterium J06632_22
GCAGTGCTGACAGACCAATAGGCTGCCAGTTAACTAAGCGGCTTGTAGAAGGGGCTGTCGCACCTGACTCACTGCACTCAGCAGATTGGGCTGGAGCTGTGTTGGGCTGAAGTTCTCTAAGTAGCTATGGCTGCGAACGCCACAGGTCAGCGCCATGGTGGATATCCCTGCGGCTTGACCAGCCAAAATATCGGCTTCGGTATCGCCAATCATCCAAGTCTGCTGCGTGGAGTAGCCCAGGGCCGTCTGCTCGGCGATGGCCTGCTTGAGCAGACTTACCTTTTGATCGGCCCGATTGGCATGGGCGGCACCCGGATCAAGTGCCCCAAAAATTTGATCAATATATTGGCTGAGATCGTGGGCCTGAAGAAAAGACTGAACCTGGCGGGGATGCCGCAGGGTCACTAACACCACCCGCAGCCCGCTGCGTTTGAGTTGGGCCAGCGCTGCATCCGCTCCAACCTGCAGCCGATCCCAGCGCAGCAGGTGAGGATGGTTAACGATACGGCACACGCGCTGAAGGTAGTCGTCAATTTGCGCGGCAGGAACGCCAGACTGCGTCGCAATGGTGCGATCGCACACTCGGTTTTGCTTCATATGCCAAAACTGTGCCTGGGAGAGCGGGGTTAGCGTCAGCATTTGCTCCCCCGCCTGTTCAGGCGTTTCCTGCGCCTGTCCGCTGGGGCTGGTTGCGCTTAACATTCGCAACCCTAGGCGGTAGGTGTGATAGTAACGGTCCGCAACGTTGACAATAGGGCCGTCAAAGTCGCAAAACAGCACCTCCGCTGTGGAACCGGGAATAAACTTAGAAGAGTGCGCCACGCTAGGGGCCTCCTATCTGTGCAATTCTGCAATATTTCTTTACTTTACCAACGGTACCGGATAAATCGGTCCGCATTTGTTCGGTTTTCCAAGTGGCAGATTACGACGTGCCCATAAAGGCCCAGGACCCTTGATGATAGCGTACCCGTAATATTCTCTAGGCAGACAATTGTCCTGTCACAATCCAGAATGTCTTACCCCTAATCAGTTTTTGGGGGCCTCTCGCTCCAGTAAAAGCGTCACCGGCCCGTCATTCTCGATCGAAACCTGCATGTGCGCCCCGAACTGTCCAGTCTGAACCATCAGCCCCGAACCGCGCAGTTTCTCCACAAATTCTTCGTATAGGGCCCGCGCCTGGTCCGGCGGTGCCGCAGCATCAAAGGATGGACGGCGGCCCTTTTGACCGCTGCCGTAGAGGGTAAACTGGCTCACCACCAGCAGTTCTCCGGCAACCTCTTGAACCGTCTTATCAAACCGGCCCCCACCCTGGGCGACGTCCGACTGGGCGAACAAGCGTAGGGTCAGGCACTTTCTCACCATCCAATCGACCTCTGCCGCCGTATCGGTTTTGGCGATGCCCACCAGCAGGGTCAGTCCTGGGCCGATTTTGCCGATCACCTGACCCGCTACCGTCACCTGGGAGGCCGTCACTCGCTGAATCAAAACTCGCATTAGCCTTGATTTTTGAGGGTAATGACTTCAACAATTTTGAGCGCTTGGTCAGCAGGGATTTCGAGAATCCGGTAAAGATCATCGAGAAAAGCCTGCTCCTGAACCGTGACCGTGCCATCGGCCAGCACCAGGTCAGTTGCGATCGCAAAAGCCGTCGGCGCCAAATCCCTCGGCAGCACTGACTTAGCCGCTTCGATGAGAACGCCCGGCCCATGCTGCTTGAGCCGGTTTAGAAGCTGGTCTTTAGTGCGCTCCAATCGCTCACTGGAATAGTCGCTGAACAGTTTCATCCGACTCAGCAGTAACCGCATTTCAGTATTTTCCTGTTCCGACAGGTAGCCATCGGCAGCGATTGCCACCAGACAAATCGCCGCAAACGCTTCCGCCGTTGACAGCGTCGCCGCCTGGTTTTGCGGCGCGTTAAAGACCTGGTCGAACAATCCCATCAGCGTTCCTTTCTATGAACCTATGGTCTACCAGCTTACAGAAACGCTCTGCACATTGCATTCGTCGCGTAGCAGAGGCCCAGCGCCAGCACCGTCCAAACATAGGAACACCCACGATGGTCGCAAGGGGATCGCCCTAGCGACAGGCATACAAAAAGGGGAAGAACGGTACCATTCTTCCCCCAGGATTTACTCCAGCTACAAACTTTTTAATGGGCTAAAATTGCCCACGAACGCTAGGCCATCTGCTGCATCTCATCTTCGAGTTGGC
>JBCBOC010000357.1:0-4886 GCA_039821475.1 Cyanobacteria bacterium J06632_22
AAGTGGAACTATGTCGCACTACCTCAACAACCATAAGAATGGATTTTATTTAATCCTTATTTCTTATCTTTTGGCATCTCTAAACCACGTCCAACCTTAGACCAGCGACTGTTTTCTATGAAAATGCTCGTTCTGGGGATGGCTGAGGTTTAAGCTCAGCCCAATTGGGGGTTGAGCTTAATGGAATTCAGGGACTCACCTTGCTTTGCTTCGCAGGCGTTCTAGCGATTCCTGGGTCACGACAGTTTGCTGTTATGGCCTTGTGGGCGCTAGTTGGATGCCCTTATTGGAGCAGGCAGCTTTGTCCGCTGTTCTTTAACTTTTTGACTGGTAATTAATGAAGGTAACTCGATCTTTGGCGCAGGCCCTGACCTGTGCCACACTGCTGAGTGTAACGGCGACTGCTGCCTATGCAGAAACTGCCGAACTAGAAATTCTGACAGATATTTATGGCAACGAGACATCTGTTGAGCTGCGCTTTGACCCCGATGGGGCTAACACAGCTATTCCGTTTTCGACGGTCTCTGATCTAGCGCCGCTGCCTACTACACCGACGCCGATTGCAACGCCTGTTGTGGACGCAGACGGTATTGTTGACTCCTTTGTAAACGGCACCCATATTCTTACCTGGGATAATCTGCCATCGGGGGATTATCTGTTTGCCATCAACGATTCTTTCGGTGATGGCCTGAATGGCACCGGCAGTGGCTACAGTTTGTCAGTGGGGGGTACAGAGGTTGTAACCCCTGACTTCTTTACCGGATCTAGGACGGAGACACGGTTAACTGTGGACGATGCCTCGGACTCTCCCGTTGAGCTGGAGCTGATTACAAATCAGGATAGCAATGAGATCTCGGTGGAGTTCCGCTTTGACCCCGACGGTGCCAATACGGCGACACCGTTTACAACCGTCTCCTCTTTTACGCCACCGCCTACTCCCCGTCCATTGCCTACTGCAAATGCCAACGGTGTTATTGGGTCCTTTGCCAGGAATGCTAACTTTCTCCTCACTTGGGAAAACCTGTTGGACGGGGACTATTTTCTTGCCATCAACGATTCCTTTGGCGATGGTATTTCCTCCCCTGGGGGATACAGTTTCTCTGTCGGTGATGAGGTAATCGCCTCTGACTTTACCAACAGTACATTTATTGATGTTCCTGAACTTTCCAGAGACAGGAACAGGGTAGAGACTCGCTTTACCGTAGGCAACGCTCCAATGGCTAGCACGCCTGGCCCTTCTGCTGTGGCAGGCATACTGTTCTTGGGCACAACGCTGGGCGGTTCTAGCGTTCTCAAGCGTCGTAAGCGTCAGCCCCAGCTCGTGAAGTAACCTCGGGTAGTCGGCTTTAGCCTTTTGGGAGCTGGTGTCTGGCCTTACACTGCTGCTGCAGGTAGGCCAAGCTCCAGCCCCCAAAGACACTGCCGATGGCGTAGTACGGAAAGTCCCACCAGGAGAAGCTGGTGCCCAGCAGCAGTCGCCAGAGAATATGGGTTTGCCAGGCTGAGGGAAAGGGAATCAGCTGGGTGAACTCGATGATGGCGGTGAGCGTAAAAACTGCGATCGCAACTCGCCAAGCCTGACACCGGGGCCAAACCCACCCCACCAGCCAAATCCAGAAAACCTCGTACACAATGTCGCCACTGTAGTTATTCACCCAGCGGGCTCCAATGCCACCATAGGCTTTGCTGCCCAGACCCAGAGCCACCATCAGGGCAATGCCCAAGGCCAGGAACAGTCGATAGTGCGATCGCGATAACGTCATTTAAAGGGTGTAGCGCATTGTGTTTAAACACAGATTGCCAGTCGCTGATTCCAGACTCATGCTCCCGCTGGACTCATGCCCCTGCCGGGCGTTCTACCACATCTACGCCAATGCCGTTGGGGTCACGTACAACAAAGTGGTAGTCTCCCCACGCTTCTCGCTTTAGCGGTTCAACAATATCGACATTGGACTGCTGTAGCCGCTCAAACTGGGCTTCCACGTTCTCTACGTCAATGGTGATCCACAAGCCGCTGCCGTTGAAGGCGGTGCGAAAGATGCCGGCCTGGGCGTCTAGGTTAGGGAGCATAAAACCCAGCTCGCCGCCGCCCAGCTGCAGCAGCACAAACCAATCACTCTCAAACAGCACCTCACAGCTAAAATGCTGGACATAAAAGGCTTTTGATGCCTGTACCTGCTCGGTAATAATGCCACTCCAAAGGTTTTTCATCGGGGCTCCTCAGGTGTTTTTTCTCAGTGACCCCATGGTAAAAATCTCGGCGATAGCGGTCTTGTAAAAATCGGACAGGCCAGTGGAGCGGGTTAGCTTTCTTGCCCTGATGCGCGCTAACGCCGGGTCGGCTTAAACGCAAACGTACGCAACTCCGTGATGCCGCTATAGGCGGTGGGTGTGCAGCCCATCAGCTGTTTAAAGTCCTTACAGAGGTGGGCTTGGTCGGTGTAGCCGGTTGCGATCGCCAGATCGGCCATGTTGGCATGGGGCTGCTGCAGTTGCTGACACACCTGCTGAAATCGGGTGATGCGGCCAAATCTTTTAGGTGAAACCCCCACGGTCTGTGTAAATAAACGGCTCAACTGACGTTCTGAAATTGCTAGCGCTTGCGCCAAGTGAGCAATGCTCAGTTGCCCACCATGCTGCTTCAGTAGCGCCACTGCACCGTCCACGGTCTCGGTCACTGTGTTGTTTTGAAAGGGCAACGTTTCTACAAAATCATTGGCCTTTTTAATGAGGCTAGGCCAGGGATATCGATGGCCGCATTCCCAGGGACTGTCAATGGGTTGAAAGGTATCTGTCAAGGCAGCAACCGGTGTGTTGATCAGACCATGGGCCTTACCGGGCTTAAACCGAATGCCAAAGTAGGCGGCGTCGGGCTGTAGCGGTTGGGGCATGGCCACCGTAGTGGTGCCATAGACAAACCATTGACACCCTGTGACCGATAACTCGCACACCCAGTCTATGCAACCGTCAGGAATCACCGTGTAGGGGTGCTCACCGTCACCTGTCGTGAACCAGTACCCTTCTAGCAGGTCTGTGCGGTGAGTAGCATTTGTTTGCAACATAAAGACGGATGGGGAAAATGATGGCATCGACCACTGTTCCATTCCTATTATGTACAGGCAGGCAATGTGCTAGCGGGCAATGTAAAGGCGGTCTGCAGCGACTACCTCAGTCGTCTACCAGCGTTGCTAGGGTCCTATAGATTGTCTCAAATTGCGGACGCTGAAGAGGATGGGGGTGTAAACAGGCTTGCTTGAGTCCCTGGAGTGCCGTGAGTTGCGGAGAGCTGGGCGGGGTTACACTGTCGATGTGGTTCAGTAAATCATCTAACAAACACCCAAAAGCCCTGACCTCCAGATGCTCTAATGCTGGGCCGACTTTAGGGCGATCGTAAAACGATGCCGCTCCAAAGTCGCCAAGGATGCTGTGCCCCGTTTCATTAATCAACGTATTGTGAGCGTACAAGTCACCGTGCATAATGCCTCGGTCATGCAAGTGTTGGGTCGCAGATGCCGTGCCCCGGGCAATTTCTAAGGCGGTCGCTAGGGTGAACGTTGTCCCTTCAGGGTAGGTGTCGCGGGTGCAGCTGTCTAAACTGGGTGGTCCGCCTAGATTACGGTAGTTTTCAGGAATAAAAGAAAAGACGAGTCCCTGTTTATTATCGAGCGGTTGGCTGAGCTTTCCCTGAACATTTACGAGGTTGCTATGGCGCCCCGCAGCCATGCAGGCCAGCATCTCATCTTCGGGCCGACCATCACTGGTAATGGCCCCCTTAAAAAGTTTGACCGCAACGGTTGTGGACGCCTCACCCGCTGTAGAGTTATGCCAAAGACTTTTGTAAATGACACCGGATGCACCTTCCCCGAGCGTTGCTTGCAGCTCAAGGTGAGCCGTGGGGATAGTGGGTACGGTGGCGGTGGGGTGGGTCTGTCGACAAAACGGGTTGCCAGCATAGGCCAGCCAAGACAATTTGGGTAATGACATCAACCAGTCAGGCAATGACGGGAGCTGATTGGCCGATAGACGAGTGAGTTCGAGATTTTGACAGTTCACCATTTCTGCTGGCAAAGACTGGAGCTGATTGCCCGCTAACATCAGCTTCTGCAGACGGTTCAGTTTGCCAATGCTCCTGGGTAACTGAGTTAGTTGGTTGTCCGTGAGAATTAGCCAGCGAAAATGGGGTGACAGTGCAGCTTCGTCGATGTGGGCAATGTTATTGCCTTTAAAGCTCACCATTGATAGCTGGGGACACCGGGCCAATACCTGGGGAAATTCTGTAAATCTGTTGTTGTTGAAAAAAACAATTTTAAGCCGCTTGAGCTGCGCAAACTCATCAGGTAGAGAGGTGAGCTGGTTGTTAGACAGAATCAGGAGCTCTAAAGACTCTGCTAAATCAAAAATCTCTGGAGGGACTTGAGTGAGATCGCAGGCGAGCTTAAGTTCTTTAACCCCCCGAAGCTGTCCTGTCTTTAATTTCTCAAGGGTTTGCATCTGCTGGTATGGTATTTTTGTATTGTTTAAGCCTGTCTCAGCGCCTGCCCAGAGGGCTCTGTGAGGTTAGTGAAGCCGGAGACTCCGCCTAATCGACTCGCCGCTAACACGTTATTCCGCCTTATGCTTCACAAACCGTTGAGAATTGCCAACAGCCACCATGGAGCATTTTGCGCTCAAGGCCAAAGGCACGGGTATAGAAATCTAGCGTTGCGGCAACATCTTCAACGTAGAGAATGGTGTAAGCAAAGTTCATGGCAAAGCTCCAGGGTGGCTGTTGGCAATTCTCAACGGTTTGTGAAGCATAAGGCGGAATAACGTGTTAGCGGCGAGTCGATTAGGCGGAGTCTCCGGCTTCACTAACCTCACAGAGCCCTCTGGGCAGGCGCTGAGAC
>JBCBOC010000085.1:0-9405 GCA_039821475.1 Cyanobacteria bacterium J06632_22
AGCCCCAATCAAGAGCCCCAATCAAGAGCTCCAATCAAGAGCCCCAATCAAGAGCCCCAATCAAGAGCCCCAATCAAGAGCCTTTGTGGCGACGGCGATATTCATCCTGCAAGGGCTGTTCTAATACTTGACCCCGAGTCTAGGGACGTTTGTTAGACTATTGAGGTCGTTTTGACCCATCCGCGTATGCCGCTAGCTACCTCACCGCGCCTACCGTTGCGCCTACAGGAACTGCCCCAGCTGACCTATTCCTTCGCTCCAGACCGGTTTGACCGCAGCTGGGAAGCGCCGTTATCTACTTTGCTGGGATTGGGGCGTGCCGCCGGGGCTGACTTTATTGAGTTTTTTTTAGAGCGCAACAATTACATTAGTTGCCTCGCTGAGGACGACGCGATTACTAGTATCTCTCCCCGCTTGGTGACAGGGGCTGGCGTGCGGGTCTTCAAGGGTCAGTCCGACTGCTATGTCAGTACAAACGACGTCACCTTTGATGGCCTTAAAGCTGCTCTGGAAAAGGGGCTGTCGATTATGGGGTTGCTGCTGCCCAGTGCCGCTGGCCGCATTCCTGAAGTCACCCTAGAGCTTTTTCGCGACTATGCAACCGTTAATGGCAAGGACAACTGGTTGGCCAGCTGTCCTTCTATGCAGGCGATGGGTGATGTGCTGCTTGCGGCTAACAGCACTGTGGCTAAAAAGGCAAAGCATGTTCAGGCTCGCCGTACGGCCTATTTCCGTGACTGGCAAGAGGTGTTAGTGGCGGCGAGTGATGGCACCTTTGCCCGCGATATTCGCTTGACCCAGTCCACGGGCTGTAACCTCCTCTGTGCCGATGGTGAGCATCGCTCTTCCATTGGGCAACGCTTGGGCAATACTAGCGATCCAAGTTTTCTCACGGCTTGGGACTACGACACCACGGCAGAGGAACTGGTCGAGTCTGCTGGAAAGATGCTCTATGCCGACTTTGTTGAGTCCGGCACTTATCCCGTGATTATGGCGAACCACTTCGGTGGCGTCATTTTCCATGAAGCCTGTGGACACCTGCTGGAAACGACTCAGATTGAAAAGGCGACGACGCCATTCCTCAACAAAAAAGGCGAAAAGATTGCCCACGAAAGTCTGACGGCTTGGGACGAAGGCCGCTCGGACGATGCCTTTGGCACCGTCGATATGGATGATGAAGGGATGCCAACCCAGCGCACGTTGCTGATCGAAAACGGCATTCTCAAAAACTTTATTTCTGATCGGGCGGGTGAAATGCGCACGGGGCATCCTCGTACGGGCAGCGGCCGCCGCCAGAGCTACACCTTTGCGGCAGCGTCACGCATGCGCAATACCTACATTGCGCCGGGTGAGTACAGCATAGATGACTTGTTCGGTTCCGTAGAAAAGGGGATTTACTGCAAGAAAATGGGGGGCGGTAGTGTCGGCGCAACTGGCCAGTTCAACTTTGCCGTTGACGAAGCTTACCTGATTGAGAATGGTCAGGTGACGCGCCCCGTCAAAGGCGCAACGCTCATCGGCGAAGCGGTGGACGTGATGCAGAAAATTTCGATGTGTTCAGATGACTTGAGTTTGGCGCCGGGCTTCTGTGGCTCGGTCAGCGGGAGTGTCTATGTCACCGTGGGACAGCCGCACATCAAGGTAGACAGCATTACCGTAGGAGGGCGCTAAACCATGGCAACCGTTGCAGACATTTCGACCCAAGCCCAGCAGCTTGCGAGTAAGCTGGGCATTGCCAAGTACGATATCTATGGCTCGACTACCGACGAGACCAGTGTGCAGGTAGACCGCGGTACTCCTAAGCAGGTCAAAGCATCTAACCGGGCCAGCGTGATTGTTCGCGTGTGGAATGATGACGGGCTGCTAGGTGTTACCTCGACGACGGACGTGAATGAGACGGGGCTAGAACTGGCCTTGAAAACAGCGGCTGAGGCCAGCGCCTTTGGTGCAAAGGAGCACGTGCCAGACTTTAGTCCTGAGGCCACAGCGCCGCTGCCTGCGGTGACCATTGAGCAGGCTGAGGCCGCACCTGTGAATGATCTGATCGAGACCCTGGTGAACGCCGAGCAAAACCTGCTGCAGGCCCACGAGGCGATTGAGTCAGTGCCTTACAATGGCTTGGCCCAGCGCGGTATGACGTATTTCTACGTCAACAGTGATGGTGCCGAGCGCAGTGAAGCGCGTACGGTGGCGTCGATTTACCTTTACAGTAAGACCGAGCAGGACGGTAAAAAGCCCCGCTCGGCAGGTGCTGTACGTATTCACACTGGCTTACAAGGGCTGGATGTGGCGGGTTGTTTGGCAGAGGCCAAAGCGAAAACCATTAGCCACCTGGACTACCAAAAAATTCCTTCCGGTAAGTACCGGGTGGTCTTTTCTGCAGAGGCATTTCTAAGCTTACTGGGTGCCTTCGGTAACTTGTACAACGCTCAGAGCGTGCTCGATAATCGCAGTCTCTCTACGGCTGAGTCTATCGGTACTCAGATTGCATCGCCGTTGCTGTCGGTGTACGACGATCCGCTACATCCTGACAACATTGGTGCAGAAACCTTTGATGGCGAGGGTACGCCAACGCGTAAGCTGCCGCTGATTGAGAAAGGCGTATTAAAAAGCTTCCTGCACAGTGCGGGTACGGCCAAGCGGATGAATGCTCAGCCTACTGGCCATGCCAGTATTGGGGCCAAGGTCAGCGTTGGGTCTCACTTTTTGCACGTCACCCCCGGAGAAAATAGCGCTGAGGCGTTCTCGTTGGAGACGGCGGATAATGTCGTGTTCATCGACGATGTTCAGGCCCTGCATGCGGGCGTGAATGCTTTGCAGGGGTCGTTCTCGCTACCTTTTGATGGTTGGCTGGTCAAAAATGGTGAGCGTACCAGTATCGAGTCGGCGACGGTGGCGGGTGACTTTTGCGAGGTGCTGAAGTCGATTTTGTACGTGGAACCTGAGACTGAGGTGACGCCTGGTGGTGTCTGTCCTCGAATTTGGGTGGATGAGCTGTCGATTACAGGCGAGTAGGCGACCTTACTGCTGATTTGAGAGCCCCAACCATAGAGGCTGGGGCTTTTGTTTGCCAACGGTATGGCATGCGCTGATCCGTCAGGGGCTACAGGTGTACGTTGATCCGTCAGATTTTATAGGCTGATTTTGTAGTCCAGCTTTAGTTCATTGCCCAGCGTGCCCCGAATGCCCCAGTTGGCTGCTGGGGTCTCAAATAGGGTAATCTCCAAATCCTGCGGCGTGATAGGCGTTGCCGCATCTATGCTGCGATACAGCTCGCGAATCAATGCCTGTCGGGTTTCCAGAGTTCGACCTGAGAACATACTGATTTCGATAATGGTGTAATGGGTCGTGCGATCATCCGGGAAGATAAAATCCTCTTCCCCTAGCCACATGAATCGCTGAAATCGCTTCTCTGCTGGGGTCTTTAAGGTGGACTCAGTGCCTGATGAATGGCACTGGACAGCTGCTCACGGCAAGGGAAGAGCGCTGATCTCAGACCGTAGACTTTCACTTGAGGCATATTCTTTTCGAAGAGTATTATTGTTTTGGCGAACAGGTTGTTCTGAAGTTGGAATAAATAAGGGGCGAGAGTGCCCTGACCCGGTCGTTAGTGGGTGTGAGGTCTGCGTGTAAAGGTCCAAAATGCGGCGCAATAGCAAGACTTGAGCTCTGTTACGGGTCCCTTTGCCTCTCCTCAAGAACGACTCACTTGCCGGACGTCTTAATCCTAATGATTGAAATTTTTTACAGTCCAAAGTATCCCGTTCTCTCTGGGGGTTTGGCAAACTTTTAGAAAGTGCTTAGTGGCAGCACATCTTATAACCTCCGGATTCAGGTGGGTATTTTTGTATACAAACGTTAGATAGGCAATTTTGTCGGAAGATTGATTTTTCTCAATCTATTCTCAGACCATTGCTTTAGGATGATCCGTGGATCTTACCCACTGCATCCCCAACGGTATGTTGCCGTTCCTTGATGAGCTTCCCTGACTCGGCACCCTGCGGATGACGCCCCATTGCCCCATCGATCAATCTCCGCAGATAACTGTTATTTAATTTTTTGCCTGGCCTAAACAGTTTTACGCAAACCTATGATTTTACGTATCCGGCGCTGGAAACCGCTTTTCATGGCGTTATTTGGGGTTTCGCTGCTAGTGACACTACTGCTAGGTCAACCGGTTCTGGCGGTGCTGTCTGCGCCCAGTGTGCCAGAAATTCGGGGGGTGTGGATTACCACTAACGATACTGGTGTTGTTATCGATCGTGCCAAGCTCTCCGGGGCTATTGACGATTTAGCGCGACTTAATTTTAATACCGTGTACCCCGTGGTTTGGAACTCCGGCTACGCGCTATTTCCTAGCGGTACTGCTCAACGGGCCAATATCCAGCCCTTTGTCCGTGAGGGTATTCAGGGGTATGACATTTTAGAAGAACTGGCCAGCGACGCCCACGGGCGGGGACTATCTGTGATTCCCTGGTTTGAGTTTGGATTTATGGCACCGCCTACGTCAGAACTGGCCATGAATCACCCCACTTGGCTAACCCGTCAGCGGGATGGTGGGCAAACCTCCTTTGGGGTTGCGGGTGAGGTTGCCTGGCTCAACCCCTTTCACCCGGAAGTACAGCAGTTTTTAACTAATCTGGTCCTAGAACTGATCAGCCGCTACGACGTGGACGGTGTGCAGTTTGACGATCACTTCAGTTTGCCGGTCGAGTTTGGTTACGACGACTACACGACGGCCCTGTACCGGGCCGAGACCGGCCGAGCTGCACCGGCCGACCCTCATAATCCACATTGGGTGAGCTGGCGCGCTGACAAGTTAACGGCCTTCGTCGAGTCGCTGCATGCGGCAGTCAAGGCTCGGCGTCCCCACGCCGTGTTTTCGATTGCGCCTAATCCGTACCACTATGCCTACAACGCTCAGCTTCAGGATTGGCGGACGTGGGTTCAGTCGGATCTGGTGGATGAGCTGATTGTCCAGGTTTACCGTGATAGCCTTCACGCCTTTCGAGAACAGATCTTTAAACCCGAAATTGCTGAGGCCCAGCGTAAAATTCCAACGGCTGCGGGTATTCTCTCTGGATTACGTAACGCTCCGGTGTCCATGTCCTTCATTGAAGACCAGGTGTTAACGGCACGGTCGGCTGGTTTGGGCTGTACGTTCTTCTTTTTCGAAAGCCTCTGGGACCTGTCTCCAGAACCCGTTGCTGACCGCCAGGCTGGTTTTCAGGCACTGTTTCCGAGCCCGCTATTACGCGCCAGCTTGTAAAGGCTGGGCAAATTGCTATGGGAATAGTTCCGTATTTTCTACGACTGCTCCCTGTTCCGTTGTACAGGTGGTTTCAGCAGTCTCCGCGGAACGTCTAGGTAAGTTAGGGATAAATGTTAGACGTTTGTCGCTAACGGTTCTTTTTCGCTCGAAATATCAAGGAAATGGGCATATAAAAGGATAAGGCGCTAGCTTTTATCCCTATATGCAAGCTCATCCTGTATTCGGCAGATCCGACTCTCCTGGGCCGTTTTCCCTTTGGCCGCTGCCGACCGTTTGGGGTTGGTCAGGCCAGCAGGCAGCGGCCTGGAAAAATACGACACACCATTTAGTGTCTAGGATTGCTGCCCGTGTGGGCGCCCGGAGTCGATATCACGATCCATTTACCGGCTTGCTCAATCGAGCCGCATTAGAGGCTCAAATTGCCCGATCCATGGGTCCCGTTGGGGGACCATTTGCGGTGATTGTGGTCGATCTTGACGGCTTCGGCCGGGTCAATGACAGGGTTGGTCGGTCCATTGGCGATCGGCTACTAAAAAAGGTGGCGTCACGACTGCGACGACTTTCACAGGCGCAGGAGGGGGGTGCGATCGCACGGCTAGAAAGTGATGAATTTGCCCTGTTAGTCCATCACAGTGGGGTTCCCCTACCTCGACTGATCGAACGCATCCTAAACAGTTTTAAGCGACCTTTTCGAATCGCCGAGCAGGTGTTTTACCTGACCGCTAGTTTAGGGATTGCCGAGGGGTGTTTGCCGAGTCGCCGCCCAGCTGACTACGTTAGATATGCTGAGGCAGCCCTAGGGACAGCGAAGCAATTGGGACCGGGGCAGCATGCGTATTCGACCGTGGCAATGTCCACGGCCCTTGTCGATCGCTGCCAGCTTGAAGCTGACCTCTCCCATGCCCTCATAGCTCAACAGCTAACGGTTCATTATCAGCCGATTATCGATGGTGCAACCCTTCGAATCTGCGGCTTTGAGGCCCTTGTGCGCTGGCAACATCCCGATAGAGGATTAGTGGCACCTGCGGAGTTTATCCCGATAGCCGAACAGTCGGGGTTAATCGTGGATATCGGTTGGTGGGTCATGGCCGAGGCCTGTGCGCAAATGGTGGCTTGGCAGCAACAATTTCCAACCTGCCAAAACTTTAAGATCAGCGTGAATGTTGCCAATCAACAGTTTCTACACCCAGACTGTACTCAGCGGATTGAAGACATTTTGAGGCGGACACAGCTGTCACCCCAAAACCTAACGCTTGAGATTACAGAAAGTGCCTTCTTAGATTATGGTGACACGACTCAAGCCACACTGAATTGGATTATGGCGCAGCAGATTGGTCTGAGTATTGATGATTTTGGGACTGGCTATTCGTCCTTGAGCTATTTGTATCGGTTTCCAGTCAGTACCGTTAAGATTGACCGATCGTTTATTCAGTCGAGGGCCTTAGCCTGCAACAGCGGTACCATTGTTGAGGCGATTATTGCCCTAGGCCACAAGCTGGGGTTTGATGTTGTTGCTGAAGGGGTAGAAACCCCTGAGGCCGTAGACTGGCTACGGGACCATCGGTGTAACCAGCTCCAAGGTTTTTTGTTTTCCCGACCTGTACCGTCAACAGCGGCCACAGCCTTGCTCGTGAATGAAACATCGAGTGATTCACCGGGTGCTCAGTAGGTGCTAAAGCCGCATCCAACATGCGGCCTTTTGGAAAAACAACCGTTCTGGACGCGGCGCTGTATTACAGTCAAAGGCTGGGTAGACCCATGCGACTGCGTAGCGGGGCAAGGCTGCAGGGCTGATATAGCCGTCGCCACGCGACGGACGCAATATTACACAAACTGACAATCACACCGGAGCGCTAGATCGAGCTGATGTAGGTAGGTCTCAGGGTCTACCGTATAAGCGCCAAAGCGGGCTAGATGGTCATTCATGATCTGAACATCAAAGAGGCGAAATTGGCGTGCTCTCAAATGCGCCACCAGCTTGACCATTGCCACCTTAGACCCCTCAGGAATGCTAAAGAACATGGACTCTCCAATGAATGCGCCGCCTAGAACAATGCCCAAAATGCCACCGGCAAGCTGATCGCCTTGCCACGTCTCAAAGCTATGGGCCCAACCGGTCCGATGCAGACGATAGTAAACGTCTTTTAGTTCGGGTGAAATCCAGGTGGTTGTGCGGTCTGCGCAGCCCTCAACGACAGCGGCAAAGTTGCGATTAATCGCTGCTTGAAAACGATTTTGATTGAGGGCACGCCGTAGTGATTTGGGATAGTGGAAGCGATTATCCAGGGGCATCAGCGCCCGTTGCTTGCTGGTGTACCATTCAAGCCCTGGCTCAGCTTCGTCTGCCATGAGGAAATAGCCATTGGCGTAGCCTTGCAGAATGTGAGAAATCGAGTAAGACATAGTCGCCTGTGCCAGGTTGCTCAGGGTAATTGGGGGCTCAGGACAATTAGGGGTCAGAATAATTTTGGCATTCAAACGCAGTGTCTGCCTACAAGGTGACCTGTGGCTGCCCGACGCATACCCAAAACGGCGGCTATCAGCTCCGTGACGGATGTGAGTCGCCCTGACGCACAAGGGCCAGAGGGTAATGTAACAAGACGTAAAACTATGTTTTGCTTTAGCTACAAAAGCCTTTAGCTTGGACTGTAGGGCACCTATCTGTTACATATAGCGCCCACCACTGTGGGTGGGACATGTCTGGCACTCAATTGCTGGGTATGCTCGCCAAGTGGCTGCCGTTGCACACAACCCCCAAAAAGGGGGCTTTGTAGCGATGGCTATCTCTGTGACTAGATCTGTTACATGAGTGCAGCTCTTGACCGTACAGGATGCGCCTATCATAGGTGCGCTATGTCGTGGGGCGTTTTATCCTTTAATGAACCGCAACATTGAGCGTTCTAAGCAAAGTGGCCGAAGCTAGATTTTGAGGACCTCCATGACCGAACCGATTGAATCCATTATTCTGCCGCCGCCGCAGGATGCGTTGCAGGAAGGTGAATGGCTCCGAACCGCGCTACAAAATTGGCTGGATACCGAATTTCCTCCGGAAGCTGTTAATCAAGATATTGCCAAACGAGCTGCTCAGGTGTTTGTGCGTCAGCGCATGGAGGGCGAAAATGAGTTGATTCCACTGGTAATGGCAATTCTCACTGAGATGCAGGGATTTGACTTTAGCCAGAGTTTCTACAGCGAGTTTGCTGTTGCCAATGCGGTTAGCGATCTATTGTTAGACAGTCTCGGGATCGATCGCTGCTGTGGGGCGGGGTAATGCTGTGGCTGTTGTTTGCTAGTCTGACGGCCTGTTTTGAATCTTTGAAGGACGTTAGTGGTAAGCAATCACTGAAGACCTTAGACGAGTACACCGTACTATTTAGCTTTGCTGCTATTGGTGCGTTGGGGCTGTTTGTTACCATGTTGGCGACAACAGGGCTACCCCCTCTAGGGCCAGGGTATGTCTGGGCGTTACTCATTGGTGGTGGGCTCAATATCTTGGCCTTTATGTTCTATGTTCGTGCCATCAAAGTTGCAGATCTCTCTTTAACGGTACCGCTAGTTACCCTAACGCCTTTATTTCTGTTATTTACCTCGCCGCTAATTGTCCAAGAATGGCCAACGCGTTCCGATGCTGTAGGTGTTGTTCTTCTGGTTATTGGTGCTTATGTGTTGAACCTGACCCCCCAATCCGGTCAGTCAGTCTGGTCACCGTTGATGACGATGATTAAAAATCCGGGGAGCCGCATGATGCTGGGGGTCGCATTTCTATGGAGCATTACGTCCAACTTTGATAAGGTGGGTACTGTGAACTCTTCACCGTTGTGTTGGGGAGCATCACTGTTTGCGGTCGTCGCCGCTGGGATGGTGCCCCTGATGCTGTTGTCCTCTGTAAGGGCGACACCGACGCGCCCACCGACGCGCGCAGTTTTGACAGCATTACCTACCTTGGGGCTGACTGGCGTCTTCAATGCAGTGGCTGTCGGGTTTCAGTTTGCAGCTTTAACCCTAGCGCCGGTGACCCAGGTGATCGCAGTCAAGCGGATGAGTACGGTCATTTCAGTTCTGTTTGGCTGTTTGTTATTTCAAGAGCCTGGACTACAGCAACGACTGGCCGGTGCTGCAATTATGGTCGTGGG
>JBCBOC010000428.1:0-4385 GCA_039821475.1 Cyanobacteria bacterium J06632_22
ATTTTTGTTCTTTTTTGTTTCTTATGACTGAATCACAGCGTTTTGACGCGTCGTCCGTCCCTACGGCTAATCTGGCCGAACTGCGGGCGGCATTGCTCAATTTAATCTGTACCCTCGCCTATAAAGAAGGGGACTTCGTCCTATCCTCTGGGCAGCGCTCAACTTACTACATCAATGGTAAGCAGGCCACGCTGCATCCCCAGGGGGGCGCGATGGTTGGGCGGTTGCTGTTGGATTGTTTACCTGTGGGGACGGTGGGGGTGGGCGGGCTGACGCTGGGGGCTGACCCCATGGTGACAGCCATTAGTGTGGCTGCGACCTACGCTGGGCAGTCTATTACCCCACTGATTGTGCGCAAAGCGGCTAAGGGGCATGGCACTCAGGCCTATATTGAAGGGCCGATGCTGCCCGCGGGGAGCCCCGTGGTGGTGATTGAGGATGTGGTGACCACGGGACAGTCTGCCATGACAGCAGTGGAGCGGTTGCGTGAAGCTGGCTACACCGTTGAGACCATTTTGGCGCTGGTAGACCGGCAGCAGGGGGGCGCCGAGCTGTATGCCAAAGCCGGATTGCAATTCAAAGCGCTATACACCATCACTGCGGTGCAGACGCAATGGCAGGTGCTTGCGGGGCAGACTCTCGAAAAGTCTTAATTCTGGTGGGTCCCGGCGCTCGTTACTATAGAGCTGTATCCCATCGCACAGTCGTCAGCATGACCCAACTTGCTAATCGATCCTCATCGTCTCCCGATGCTTCTGATGCTCGGGCTACCGCTGCGGACACCGGATCTCCTAAGCCTGTGACTCAGCTCGCGGTTTTGGATGTGGGCGGCATGAAATGCGCTGGCTGTGTGCGGTCTGTAGAAAAGCAGCTATTACAGCAGTCGGGGGTGGTCTCGGCTACGGTCAACCTGGTGACTGAGGTCGCCGCTGTAAAGTATGACGCCGAGCGCGTACAGCCGGTTGATTTGGCTGAGCGCCTGACTCAGGCTGGGTTTAGCAGCCAGGCGAGGGGCGGCGATGAACGGTTAGCCGCGCAGCGCTGGGTCGATCGAAAGACGGCGCAGCAGCAGGGGCACCTACGGCGTTTTGCGATCGCAACCCTGCTGCTCATCTTCTCGACCATTGGCCATTTTCGACACATGGGCTGGTTCGAGATTCCTGTTTTGAGTACGGTTGGCTTCCATGCAGTGCTGGCCACCCTGACCTTAGCCCTACCGGCCCGGCCCATTCTCTTCGAGGGCTGGCAGGGGATTCGGCGGGGTGCGCCCAATATGAATACTTTGGTGAGCCTGGGCGCACTCAGCTCCTATCTCACCAGTGTGGTGGCGCTGCTGGTGCCTTCCTTGGGGTGGGAGTGCTTTTTCAATGAGCCGGTGATGCTGCTGAGCTTCATTTTGTTGGGGCGGACACTGGAGGACCGGGCGCGGTTTCAAGCGGCTAATGCCTTGCGTTCGCTGGTGGCGTTGCAGCCGACCGTGGCCCGTCTGGTGCCCGGCCCCGACACAACCGAGGGGGTAGAAATTCCGGCGGCGCAGGTCCAGGTGGGGGAGTGGCTGCGTGTCCTCCCTGGGGAGAAGATTCCTGCCGATGGTGTGGTCTCTGCCGGTCAGACCACGGTGGATGAGTCCATGTTGACGGGGGAGTCCCTGCCCGTCACGAAGCAAGTGGCCGATCGGGTGACGGCGGGGACGCTCAATCAGTCTGGGGCGATTACCCTACAGGTGACCCAAACCGGCGCAGACACAACCCTGGCCGAAATGATTGCCTTAGTGGAGACGGCCCAGACCCGCAAGGCCCCCATTCAAGGGTTGGCCGACCAAATTTCGGGCTATTTTACCTATGCGGTATTGGCCATGGCCAGTCTGACCTTTGCCTTTTGGTACTGGGTTGGACTGCCCCTGTGGCCAGACATTATGCAGACGGCTTTAGGCAGTCCCCATGCGCACCATCAGATGACCCAGGCGTCATCGGCACTGTTGGTGAGCCTAAAACTGGCCATTGCGGTCATGGTGGTGGCCTGCCCCTGTGCCCTGGGCCTGGCTACGCCTACAGCTATTCTGGTGGGCTCGGGGCTCGGCGCTGAGCGGGGGCTGCTCGTCCGTGGCGGCGACAGCTTAGAGCGAGCGCATCAGCTCCAGCGACTGGTCTTTGACAAAACCGGAACCCTCACCCAGGGTGAGCCGATCCTCACTGACTGCCTCAGCTGGCAGCCGTCGCTGACGGATGATCGGCTCCTGGCCCTGGCGGCGACGGTTGAGAGCGGCACCCGTCATCCTTTGGCTAAAGCGATTCAGGCGGCAGCAGCGGCGCGAGGGCTCGATGTCTTGTCAGCTCAAGATTTTCAGACGGTGGCCGGTCAGGGGGTACAGGCTTTAGTCGAGTCCTACGGTGTGGTGTATCTGGGCAACCGATCCTACTTAGAGGCCCAGGGCGTCACCCTGGCTACGGGGCATTTGGCGACGGCTGACCAGCTGGCTACCCTGGGTAAAACGCCCGTCTACGTGGCCATTGATCGTCAGTTGGCAGGGCTCCTAGCGGTGCAGGATCCAATTCGCGACGAGGCTGCGGATGTACTAGAAGATCTGCGCAACCAGGGCATTCGGCTCCATATGCTCAGTGGAGATCGGCCGGAAACCGCCAGTGCGATTGGACAGCAGCTGGGGTTACGGGCTGACGAGATCCAGGGTGGCCTGACTCCGGCGGATAAGGTGGCTGCGATCGCAACGCTTCAGGACCAAGGGCATTGCGTCGGGTTTGTGGGAGATGGGATTAACGATGCACCCGCCCTAGCTCAGGCCGATGTGGGTATTTCCCTAACGTCGGGGACTGAGATTGCGATGGAGTCTGCCGATATTGTGCTGATGGGCGATCGGTTGGCGGATATCGCCGCAGCCCTGCGGTTAAGCCGGGCAACGTTCCGCAAAATTCGACAAAACTTAGCCTGGGCGTTTACTTACAACTTAGTGTGTATTCCGCTGGCGGCTGGCGTGCTGTTGCCGACAGTGGGGATCACGCTCCCCCCTGGGCTGGCAGGCGGCATGATGGCCTTAAGCTCGTTGGGGGTTGTGCTCAACTCGCTGTTGCTGCGCTGGCAGATGCGCGTGGCTTGAAGTGTCATCGCCTCATATCCAGGGGGAGACACATCTGACGAAGGGCTAGATGCTGTCTCGCGGGCAAGATCGCAACATAGATCTGAACCAATGGCTCCATAAAAGACTGGGCCGTCTTAATTTACGTCATTAACCCGAACTCAGGTTAATGTCATGCCCCTGGCGATTGCTGCATAGCAAAAAAAATCGGCCCAGTGCCTGAATTCACTGGGCCGAAAGATGTTTCTGATGATGTTTTTAATCAGGTGCATCTACCATGTGTCCCACTGTAGTCAGTTGCCTTTACGGTGAGTATTAGCCATTAGTCGAAAGTTCGAAGAGTCTTGTCCACGCGGCCGGTTGCCCGGACTACAAAGCTGTCAACTATCGACGCAAGCCTTTGCCCAACGGTTACTCTAGCGATCTCCTTTAGTCGATTGCCAGTGTCGCTAAGTCCTCATTCCCCCTCGGCTCGGCTGGCTGAACCCGAAATATCACTGAGGACGCGGTTCAGGTCTCAGTCTGTAACATCCTGGCCTGAATGATTAAGAGAAAGTTAAATCTTTGGATGCTTGGGGCATGCTGGGAGCGATGCAATTTGTAGGCCATCGACATGACCCTAATGCCTAGGTCCGTAGCCCGACGCCATGCAGGTCGCCTGTGCGGTCAGTCCGCTGTGATGAGTGCAATGCTGAGTTTGGGGTTAGTGACGGTTACGGCAACAGCGGTCAGCGCCGATAACTGGCAACTGCTCGATGCCTCTGCTGATGGTCAATATTTAAGCCTCGAAACCGAAACCATTGAAAAAAATGGTGAGGCCATTCAGTTCTGGACGGCGATTGAACAGACAGCTACGGCTGATTTTCCAGATGGTTTAACGCTCGAGACCCGGTATTCGGCCAGCTGTGATTCGAAGGTCTATCGTTCAGAGCGGACGCTGGCCTATACGGGAACGGGCGAGGTGCTGTACAGCAATGACCGGGCGGGGGAACTCAAAACCGCGGAACCGGGCACTCGTATCTACAACACGATTGATGTGGCCTGTGCCTATGGTGAGAGTCAAGCGGCTGAGGAATAGTCGTTCGCCAGGCAATCGCAATGATGCTAGCGCGATACGCTCTCGCTAAGCCCTGTGTCGATTAGGTAAGCCCATCCGACTGCGTCGAGGAGCGACCATATCAGGGTCTTTATAGCGCTCGCAACTTTGCGTCTAAGAAAATGGCCCAATAGGCTTATTTTCTTCCTGGGTTAACCCAGCGCACCGTGTTGGGCCAAGCGCTGAGGAGAGTTCTGG
>JBCBOC010000656.1:0-2904 GCA_039821475.1 Cyanobacteria bacterium J06632_22
AGTACTTATTAGTCTCTTCGCGAATCTTCTCGAAGGAAATGTCCTGCTGATCGCCAGAAAAGGCGTTGTCTTCCGTGAGGAAGAGCATGCAGTGGCACTCACGACGTTCCTGCATGGGTACACAGGGGCAGTTCCAGTAGGTGGCCTTAACTTCGGCCTCTTTGTCCTCGTAGTGGCGACAGGGACACAGCGGAGAACCGTAGTCATCCTTATGCTTGGCTAACCCTTCCAGCACAACTGCGGTGACCCCTAGGTCAGCACAAAAGTAGGTACCCGTGCGCTTGGCGTAACTTTGGGCAAAGTTACGCATGAGTTCAAGATTTTTATCGGATGCCTGAGTCGGTTTTTCTAAAGCCATGAAACTAGTGCGTGGGGCAAGGCCCGTCCTAGACGACCAAATGATTCTATAATTAAAACAACACAGATGTTGCTTAACTATTTTTAAGGTTACTTCAGCGCTCAGACTTTAGCAACGGTTATGTTGTTTAAGTCGAGTTAAGTTAAGTAAGCTCAATCCATTCCCCTATCGCTCAGGCAGTAGCGGACTCTGGCAGCAGTTGTGTAGATTTGCGATCATCCCCCGTGACGATCGCGGTTATCAAGTTTGCAGATTGGGTCAATTTTGCGTTCTTAAGCTTACGTATTTGGTTCCAGCCCATGTCATCTGTTCAGCAGCCTTCTACTAAGGACGACATTTTGCAGACATTGCTACGTCGTGGACAGGCGACGGCGCAGGTCTTGGCGACAGATCTGGGATTAAGTCCCCAGGCTATTCGCCGTCACCTCAAAGATTTAGAAGCTGAAGCGCTGATCGAGCACCAGACCGAACAAACCGGTATGGGGCGCCCTAATTACACCTATCAGCTCAGTCGCAAGGGGCGTGACCGGTTCCCGTCTCAATACGACCAGTTTGCGGTTTCCTTTCTCGATACGATGGCTGAGACCATGGGCGCTGAGCAGGTTAGTGCGGTCCTCCGGCAACAGTGGCAGCGTAAGGCTCAGATTTACCAGGACAAGTTGGGGGATGCACCGCTACTAGAGCGGGTGCAGCATTTGGTCGAACTGCGCAAGGCTGAGGGCTATATGGCTGAGTGGCACTGCGTTGAAGCTGAGGCTGCGACGGCCGATTCGCCCGCCTATGTGATTACTGAATATAACTGCGCCATTTCCCATATAGCAGAGTCCTACCCCACAGTGTGCGGCCACGAGTTAGCCATGTTTGCGATCGCACTGCCCGATTGCTCAGTCGAACGGACCCACTGGTTGGTTAGGGGCGAACACCTTTGCGGTTACCTCATTCGAGAAAAGGCCCATGCTTGAGCAGTCCCTCCAGTTTCTCACCCCGGAAGAATCGGCAGACGTGGACAAAGCGCTGCTAACCATGCCCGAAAAATTCCTCACGCGACTGACGCTTTCAACCGCCAAGCTGCTGAGCTACATTGCTAAAGATTTGAACACGGCCGTCGAAGACTTGACCACCGCCCAAATCATCCAATGGTTTGAAATGGATTCGCAACGGAAACAGAAGGACGGCGTAGACGCGTCCGTCCTTAAGTGGGACGCGCCGAACTTGAATGATTTATAATCCGGTGCCCTGCACGATACCGGTCGATACCGGCCAACTGTCGATAGCGGCCAACTAATGTCTCGATTAATGTCTAAAGACATCCTCGTACTGCATCAGGTCTAGCTTGACAATCGTCGGCAAGCAGCCAAAACAGTCTTCGGCCAAGGTCCAGCGGCTTTCTCGCTGGAGCATGAGCGTTAGTTTGCTACACAGCTCATGCAGGTAGCGCACGTCGTTTGCCGCGTAACGCAGCTGTTTATCAGTAAGGTTAAGCACATTGCCCCAGTCGGAGCTTTGGGCCGACTTATCGAGCTCTATGCCGCTAATTTCTTTGACCAGTTCCTTGAGGCCATGGCGAGGGCTGTAGGTCCGAGCCAGTTTGCTCGCAATCTTGGTGCAAAAGACCGGCTGCACATCAATGTGCAGATGATGCTTGAGGGTAGCCATATCAAAGCGAGCAAAATGAAAAATTTTCAAAATGCCCGCCGTTTCCATCAGTTGCTTGAGCCGAGGCGCCTCAGTCTGCCCTCGCTCTAGGCGGACTGCCGAAACATAACCGTCGCAGTCGCAAAGCTGCACCAAACAGAGCCGATCGCGGTGGGGGTTTAAGCCCATGGTTTCGGTGTCCACTGCGATGGCGGAGGAATTGAGGTAGCGATCCAGCAGGGACTGGGGCAAGTCGCGATCGCAAACTTCAAAATTTTCAGTTTCCAAGCTGTCTTGAATCAAATCACTCATCAAACTTCAGCACCTTGGCAACCGTCTGCACATCCTTATCCCCCCGGCCAGAGCAGTTGAGGACAATTTTGGGGCTGCCGCTCAGGGTAGGGCAAAGCTTGTCCAAATAGGCAAAGGCATGGGCCGTCTCCAGGGCGGGAATAATCCCCTCTAGGCGCGACACCTGCTGAAACGCATCCAGCGCCTCAGTATCGGTAACGCTGTAGTATTCGGCCCGGCCAATATCCTTGAGGTAGCTGTGCTCAGGGCCAACGCCCGGATAATCCAGACCAGCACTGATGGAATGGGCCTCAATTACCTGACCTTCACCGTCCTGGAGCAAATAGCTCATGGCCCCGTGCAGGACGCCTACCCGCCCCTTGGTCAAGGTGGCCGCGTGTTTTTCGGTGGTGTCGCCTTCCCCGGCCGCCTCAACGCCAATCATGCGAATCGACTCATCTTCAACAAACTCGTTGAACAGGCCCATCGCATTGGAGCCACCCCCCACACAGGCCACCAAAATGTCCGGCAAACCACCCCACTTCTCTTGGCACTGCTGCCGGGTTTCTTTCCCAATCACGCCGTGGAAGTCACGCACCATCATCGGATACGGATGGGGA
>JBCBOC010000234.1:0-6151 GCA_039821475.1 Cyanobacteria bacterium J06632_22
AGCTTACGCCTAAACAGCATTTCCAGTGCTGCGCCTTAAACCGCTCGGCCACCTCTCCAGGGGTGAGAACCAGAACCAGATTTCTCTGGCTGATTACCAACGGTTTTTTATCGTAGCAGATTGTGAACCGTGTCTCCTACGGATTTGCTGAACCCAAGGGTGTTGCGGTCTGGTTCTAGCCCTTGAGCCTGTCCAAAGGGGCATTTCTCTCGGGAACGCGGTCCGTTTTGGGGCGAATGCGGTTGGGCCGAACTGGCGGCGACGATGTGGGAGGATAGAGCTAATGTTTTGTGGATGCTATGACTCGCACGCAAACTGCTCGTACGCATACTATTCGGATTCACGACCGCCAGCGCGATCGCACTTATCAAGTTCAAGTGCCCGAAGATCGGTATATTCTGCAAACCGCCGAAAATCAGGCAGCTGATCTGCCTTTTGCCTGCCGTAACGGGGCCTGTACCACCTGTGCAGTGCGTGTGCTCTCCGGTGAGCTACACCAACCTGAAGCCATGGGGCTTTCGCCAGATTTGCAGGCTAAGGGCTACGCGCTGCTTTGTGTCAGCTATCCCCGCTCCGATCTAGAGGTTGAAACCCAGGACGAAGACGAAGTGTACATGCTTCAATTCGGCCGCTATTTTGGCCAGGGCAAGGTGCAGTTTGGCCTCCCCTTAGACGAAGATTAGTGCCTCCCTTCCGACTGTCTGCCCGCCTCATTGCCCTAACGTCTCACCCATGACCTCCCCCCAAGATCTGCAGCGCTATCTCGATATCGCCACCGAAGCAGCCCTGACCGGTGGCGCTGTCCTCAAGCGTTTTTGGGGACAGCTCCGCCAGGTTCAAGAAAAGGGACGTTCCGGCGACTTAGTGACTGAGGCTGACAAGGCCTCTGAGGTGGCTGTTTTGGGCGTGCTGCAACGGCATCTGCCGGACCACGCCATTCTGGCAGAAGAATCGGGCGCTTCCGGCGATCAGGACAATCCGTTTTTATGGGCCGTGGACCCCTTGGACGGGACCACCAACTATGCCCACCAGTTTCCCCTCTGTGCCGTCTCTATTGGCCTTTTGATTAACGGTGTTCCCGCCGTGGGCGTGGTCTATAACCCAATTTTGGATGAACTGTACCAGGCAGCAACAGGGCTGGGGGCCACCTGTAACCGACAGCCTATTTCTGTCTCAGATACACCGACCCTGGATAAAAGCCTGCTGGTCACCGGGTTTGCCTACGACCGTCGGGAGACCATTGACAACAACTACGCTGAGTTTTGTCAGTTTACGCACTTGACCCAGGGGGTCCGTCGCGGGGGCTCTGCGTCGGTGGATTTAGCCTTTGTGGCCAGTGGTCGGCTCGATGGTTATTGGGAGCGGGGCTTGTCCCCCTGGGACTTGGCGGCAGGCGTAGTATTGGTGCGCGAAGCTGGCGGTACTGTTACAGCCTACGATGGTGGCCCGTTTAATATCTATTCGGGCCGCACCTTGGCAACGAACGGCCCCTTGCATAACGCCATGATTGACACCCTGGCCGAGGTTAAACCGCTGCCACAGTTTGCGCCTTGACGCTGAACTTGATGCCGATATAGTCCGTGCTCAACTGTCTGCCAGAGTCTAATTTTCTCTCCAAAAAGTAGCCAAACGGCTAGCGTCTCAGGTCATTTCTTGATAAGACAGTGGAAACAAACCCGCGGGAATGCGGCAACATCTCGCTACACTAAGGCACAGATTTATATTTTTTAATACCGATTAAGACGCAGTCGCGCGGCCACGGATCACGTATGGATATTGAACAGGGACTTTTCAAGCTAGACATTGCCGATCACCATGCGGTGCTGGGTGTGCCGGTGGATGCGGACGCAAAGCAGGTCAGAAAGCGCTATCTAAAGGTGGCTCGAAAGCTACACCCAGATAGTTTAACGAGTGCGACACCTGAGCAAAAGCAGCAGGCTAGCGAGATTCTTTCGAAACTGGTCAACCCCGCTTACGAGACCCTCAGTCAAGAAAAAAAGGCCGTTGAGCACAATATTTTGCTCAAGATGAAGGGACAGCAGCTTCAGCAGCAGCCCGCTTTGCTCTCTGTCAGCATTGAAGAGGCCAAGCGCCTTAGCGGTAGTAACAATGTTGATTACGATTATGCCAACGCCCTAAAGCAGCTGAATGCCGAGCAGTATGAATCCCTCGATACGCTGGTCGAGACCATTGGCAAAATCAGTGAACTCAATGCGGTTTACATGATGCGTAAAGGGGGGGGAGGTGCCGCCCCGGCCCCCGCCAAGAGTCGGCCATCGGCTGCCGCAGGGGCTGCCGCCAGTGAGACGGGCACGGGTGCCGCCGCGGGGTCTTCCGCCACGTCGTCGGGCGATACGGGCTTTATTCGCCCCCAGCGTCGCCGAGACATGGTGATTGATAGCTACATCAAGCGTGCCAAGGAATTTCAATACAAGGGCAATTTCTCCCGGGCGGTCGTTGAACTGCGCGAGGCGGTCAAGCAATATCCAGACAGTGCTCTTTGCCACAGCAACTTGGCGGCCGCTTACATTAAGGCCAAACAGGAAAAGATGGCGAGTATCCACGCTAAACGTGCGCTGGAGCTAGACCCCGAGGACAGCATTGCCGGGGATATTAAAAAGCGTCTTGAGGCTAAGGAACGGCGAGCAAGTAAAGCTGCTCAGCAGAAACCTGAGAAGCCCCAGGGGGGCGGTGGGCTATTTGGTGGCCTGTTTGGTGGGAAAAAGCGGAAGTGATCACTGGGTCACAACATGATGAAATAGGGATTGGTGATATAAGGTCGGCTACGTTGCTTGAGCCTTCCCGCTTCACTGTTCCTTAGCCACAGAGTGCTCCGTGGCTAGCAACCGAGCCCCACCTTTGTGCGGGTTGCTAAACCGCGTTCAGCTTGAAATCCATAATCATGACCTACCAGCCCCCTTCCGGTGCCCGTGACTTATTTCCCCTCGATGTTGCCCAGAAGCGTTGGATCGACGACCGACTCGAAGGGGTGTTTCACCGGTGGGGCTATCACCGCATCATTACATCCACGATCGAGAATATGGAGACGCTGATGGCGGGCGGTGCGATCCAGCCCTCGGAGGTGATTGAGCTGCACGATGGCCATGGCGGGCGCTTGGGATTGCGCCCAGAGCTGACGGCGTCCATTGCCCGAGCGGCCGTGACTCGCATGGATGCCGTGTCCTATCCGCAGCGACTTTGCTACAGCGCTAATGTGTTTCGACGGGCGACGGGCAATCAGCAGCAAGAATATTACCAGGCGGGTGGGGAACTGTTGGGCACCCAGGGCATGCTGGCAGATGCTGAGGTTCTGTTGTTGATCGCTGATTGCCTGGAGTCTTTGGGGCTCGGCGATGGACATTTGCTGATGGGAGAAGCGAGCCTGACCCGATCGCTGCTGGCACCGTTTCCTGAAGAGATTCGCAGCGAGGTGCGCGTTGCGATCGCAACATTGGACCGCCTCACCCTGGAAGCGCTGCCTGCTGACCTGCGAGACTACGCATTAAAGCTGCTGGACCTGCGCGGTGCACCCAAGCAAGTGCTGACTACGGTGAGCCAATTTGACCTTAGCGACGAACAGCGTCAGCGTGTCGGCAATCTAAAATCGCTCATTGAGTTATTGGAACAGGTGATGCCCAAGGACCTGCGCATGACCTTGGACCTGAGCCTGATTCAGCCCTTTGACTATTACACGGGCATTGTCTTTGAGGTGATTAGCGCTGATGCCCGCGAGGTACTGGCCCAGGGCGGTCGCTACGACGACCTGCTGAGTCTCTATCACCCCCAGGGTAAGGGCTATCCCGGGGTTGGCTTTGTACTCCATATCGACACCCTGCAGCAGGTGCTGCTGCCTAGTGGTCAGCTTCCTACCGTCACGCCCGGCAGTGAGTGGCTGATTGCCCCAGCTACCCCTGCTGCTGCTGCTGCTGCGGTGATCCACGCCCAGAAGCTGCGTCAGTCTGCCAGTGTGGTCCGGGTGGAACTTTGCCTAGAGGCGGAGAAAAATCGCGACGACCTGCGCGACCTTGCCCGTCAACGCAGCGTCAGCCGGATTGCCTGGATATCAGAGGATGGTACGCCTGACATTGAAGTGCTGTACGGGGGCACGACGCTGTAGTCGTCCGATTGATGCTGGTTAGTCGCTAATGGTCTGTCAACACTAAGCATTAGGGGCGGCGATGACGGTGAAATAGAGCGGTAGTGAAATAGTCGAAGGTCTTTACGTCAAAGGGGTTTAAGGCCAACTGCTACTTCACGATTCACCCATCACTATTTCACTGGCATGATCCAAATCTTTCGCTTTGGCGCTGCACGAGCCTTAATTTATGACAATCCTTGACGGAGAGCAGACAGGTGCACAGAATCTGAATAGGCTGGTGGGCAGTCGCTGATGAGCCTCACCATGATTACGCTATACCAGTTTGCGCCCGCCTTGGGGGTTCGCTGTCCCAGTCCGCTGTGTCTCAAATTAGAGACCTACCTGCGGATGGTGGGGCTACCCTATCAGCTCGCCGAAAACCCCAACTTGCTCAAAGCTCCGAAGAAAAAGTTTCCCTACATCGAAGACAACGGTCGGGTGATTGCCGATTCTGGCTTTATCATCAACTACCTCAAGGAGACCTACGGTGATCCGCTGGATGCTCACCTGAACCCCAAACAGCGCGGTGCAATGTTGGGCCTGCGACGGCTGATGGAGGAGCACTATTACTGGTGCGCGTTTTACTTTCGCTGGGTGGATGAAGACAACTGGTCGGTGGTTAAAGCCGCATTCTTTGCCGATATCCCGCTGCCGCTGCGCCTGATTGTCCCCACGATGGTTCGACGCAGTTCCCTACGGGATCTCTATGGGCAAGGCATGGGCCGACATTCGGCGGAAGAGGTGTACGCCCTCGGCTGTGAAAACCTACGGGCCATCAGCGATTTTCTGGGCGATCAGCCCTTCCTCATGGGAGCTGAGCCCACTAGCCTAGATGCCGTAGGTTATGGATTTATGGCCAATTTGATGCAGGTGGCGCTGCCCTCGCAACTGAAAGACTATGCCCTGGCACAGGAAAACTTGGTCGCCTATTGCGATCGCATGCACCGCCGCTACTGGTCGGACTTTCCCGTCCCCGCCATTAGGCAGCCCGCTTAGCTCCCAGTGGTCCTGTGGAACGCCAGACTTGAAACCTGAGCGTTTCAGCCGTTCTCCACCCAATGGCGATGGCGAGAATCCCAACTGCTATTGACTTGCGTGATAGAGTTTTGAAAATTAAACGCCCTTAAGCTGAATCGATGGCTAAACTCTGGACCGCTGCGAAGCCGTATCTGTTGGCCGCGCCTCAAACAATTGCCCTAGCCGTCTTCCTGATATTTCCCATCGCGTTAATTGGCGTCGTCAGCTTTTGGGAGTTTAACGGCTACTCCATGACGCCTGCCTTTACGCTGGATAACTACATCGGGATTTTCACCTCCGATGTCACCCTGAAAACCTATCTGAACACATTTAAGTTCGTCGGGTTGGTCTGGCTTTTTACTTTGCTGATTGGCTATCCGGTGGCTTACTTCTTAGCTTTTTGTGTCCCTAAGCTACGCTGGCAGGTGCTGTTGTTTTTACTGTGCACCATTCCCTTTTGGACCTCGAACGTGATTCGCATGATCTCTTGGATTCCGCTGTTAGGAAAAGAGGGACTGGTGAATCAGCTGCTATTGGGGGCAAACGTTGTTCAAGAACCCCTGACGTTTTTGCTATATTCCGATTTTGCAGTGGTGCTGGGGATGGTGCATCTCTACATTATTTTTATGATTGCCCCCATCTTCAACAGTCTGATGCGGATTGATCGCACGTTGATAACGGCGGCAGAGGACATGGGCGCGTCAGCGCCTCAGGTCTTTCGAGAGGTGGTGTTGCCGCTATCGGCCCCAGGTATTGCCATTGGTTCTATTTTTATTGTCACCCTGGTCATGGGAGAGTTTGTCACCGTGCGGCTGATGGGGGGTGGGCAGGCGGCCTCGATCGGCAAGCTGATTCAAACCCAGATTGGCAGCTTGCAATACCCGCTGGCTGCGGCTAATGCTATGGTTCTGCTCGCGGTAACGCTGCTGCTGGTTATCGCTATTTTGCAGGTCGTCAACATTCGTCAGGAACTGTAGAGAACATACCGATGAAAAA
>JBCBOC010000605.1:0-3184 GCA_039821475.1 Cyanobacteria bacterium J06632_22
AAAGATACGACGGGTGATAAGGTCATGGGGCTTGACGCTGGGGCCGATGATTATTTGGTTAAGCCCTTTAAGCTAGAAGAACTGTCCGCGCGCCTGAGAGCCTTAAGCCGACGCAGTCGCGAATTGACACCCAATATTCTGAACTACGGGGTCTTAACCCTCAATCCCAGTAGCCGAGCCGTGACCTGTGCAGACAAGGTATTGAGATTAACACCCAAGGAATACCTGCTGCTGGAATATTTTTTGCGGCACCCTGGACAGGTAGCCTCCCGCGACCAGTTGTTACAACAGCTTTGGGACTTTGACCAAAGTGCCGGAGAAGGCACAGTGAAAACCCATATCGGTAACCTACGCCATAAGATCAAAGCGGCTGGCAATGGCCAGAATTTAATTGAAACGGTCTATGGGGTGGGCTATCGCCTGACACCTTTAGAGGCAGCGTGAAGCGCATGGTACGGAAGGTTCAATCACCACAGTTTGGCCCAATTCAGCGACGACTGCTATGGGCCAACGTGATGGTATTTGGCCTGGTGCTCGGGGGGTTTGCGATCGCACTACGCACCGCCTTTACCTACACCCTGCGGCAACAGCAGCACGCCCAACTCCAGGCCCTTAGCCGCAGCGCCGCCGCCGTCGCAGAATGGGAAAATGGCCAGATCGAAGTCGATAGCGATGACCTGGCGGAGACCGCCCTTCTGACCTCCACCCAAGGCGTACAGTGGTTTACCGCCGAGGGAGAACTGATCGACCAGTTGGGCACCGTGCATCCCCCCGAAAAAATCTCTAAAGTACACTCTGCCAATGCAGATAGCCTGTCCCCGGAGACCACCACTGTCAGGGCAATCCCCCTGCAATCGCTCACTCAAACCGTAACACCTCAGGGTGAACCCACCCATACAACAGAGGTTATCTATGTCCGCGTCAGCCAATCGCTGGCACCCTACCACACCACCCTCCGGCAGTTGGATCGCGGGCTGGGCATCGGCAGTCTAGTGGCCCTGGGCATCAGTGCCGTGGGCGTTCTGTGGCTCAACCGCCAAGCCATGGGCCCTATTGAAGCCAGTTTTGATCGGCTGCGACAGTTTACCGCCGATGCCTCCCATGAGCTGCGCAACCCAATCATGGCCATTACCAGTAATGCCGAGTTTGCTCTACGATACCCCGATGGGATGCGGGCCGACGACAAAGAAACGCTGGAAGCCATTATGAACGCAGCAGAACAGATGACCGATCTGACCCAAGATCTGTTGCTATTGACACGCCTAGATCAGCACGTCTCCATCGAACGCACCCCAGTTGACCTTAGTCAGCTGCTCACCAATTTGATTCGGCTCTATCAGCCCCAGGCCCAAAATAAAATCATTGATGTTCGCACCCAAATCGCCCCTAACCTATCTCTGATGGGCCACGCCCCCCAACTGGTTCAGGCCTTTACCAACCTGCTCCAAAACGCCCTACGATACACACCCTCAGGTGGCACCATCACCGTGAGCAGCGGGCAAACCCCTGAGGGGATTTGGATCGCGGTCCAGGATACGGGAATCGGCATTGCCCCTGAAAATATACCTCAGATCTTTGATCGCTTTTGGCGTGCAGACCAGGCTCGGAGCGCAGTTTCAGGCGGCTCGGGTCTGGGGCTGCCGATTGCCCAGGCCGTTATCCAAAGCCACGGTGGCACCCTCGACGTTAGCAGTCAGTTTGGAAAAGGCAGCTGTTTTACGGTACATCTTCCCGCTGACTCGTCCCCATAAACCACGTCCAGCTTGAAACCTGTAGATCCAAACGCGTATTGCCGAAATCTATCGCTTTTGCGCAGGGGAAACGACCGTTCTGGACGTGGCAGAAGCTTAATTTCAAGAAATCTCTTTTCTTTCAAATGACGCGATTCCCTTGCCAAGTTCTTGACATTGCCTTTCTACCTTAGGGATATGCAGTTCACTGCGTTGCCCAATATCAAACCGCGTATGTCACGACCTCGCCCTTACCAAACCCTGATCTTTCGTAGCCTCCACGCAGGTCAGGGCAGTCTTGCCATCCTCGGTGTGTTAACCGGCTATTGGTTGTTAAACACTTGGGATCCGCACCTTAGCCACCTACCGTTACCGACAGCACCCAACAGGGTAATTGACCTCCACGATGATATTGGCGGGCTGTTTACCGGCGCCCTAGGGCTGTTTGTTATTTACAGTGTGTGGGCCGGTCGACGGCGGCTGGTTCAGTCTAAATCGCTGAAACAGTTAGCTAAAGTTGGCAAACCGATCTGGTGGTATACCCTCCACCGTATCGTCAATACGAGCCTGCTGCTATTAGGCGGGTTAGTGGTCATTTCGGGTGAGGCACTCGATGACGATGCCATGGTGCAAGGCATTTCCTCTGACTGGGCCTATGGTCTACATGTGTTTGCCTGGCTGGGTATTGTGGTGCTCACTGTACTGCATGTTTTGCTCTCGCTAAAAGTGGGTGGCATACCCTTGCTGCGCTCTGTTGTTAGCGTCAAAGTCCGCCCCAAAGACTGGCCGAAATACTGGCCCCAGAGACTGTGGAACTGGCTCTTTAGCCTTAACACAAGATGCTCTAAGCCGTAAGTTCACATAGTTTGTTGAACCATAAGCCAGTCGTTCAAGTTAACCCTCGATCCACTTTTCTGGAGATAATTCCCATGCAAATTAACACCAAGACTTACCTCACGCTTCTTATAATTCTGATTTTAGGTGCAGGCTCTCAGCAAGTCATTTCTGTCGGCGCAGCACAGGTAGAGCAGGATACTGCCGCTCAGGTTGTCGAACAGGATAGGGGAGAAGCACAAATCAAAGAAGACGAGATTCACGCTTCTCATGAGAAAGATAACGACGACCATGAGGACGATGACGACGATGATTATGGAGAAGAGGACGATGACGACGAGGATTATGGAGAAGAAGACGAGGATGACGAGGAGCTGACCGCAGCAGATCCGACCTTGACCGAGGCAGAAGCCGAAGCCATTGCCTTAACGGCAGTGCCCGGTGAGGTAAACGAGATCGAGCTTGAATTAGAAAATAATCGTCTGATTTATGAAGTAGAAATTGGCAATCAGGAGGTCCTGGTTGATGCCAACAGTGGAGCGGTGATTGCAATCGAAATCGACGACTAAACCTCTGCCACATCCAGAACGGTCGTTTTCCCTGAGCAAAAGCGATAGATT
>JBCBOC010000288.1:0-5604 GCA_039821475.1 Cyanobacteria bacterium J06632_22
AGTACTGGCTCGCCTACAAGAGGTTAAACTGCTGCCCAGCGACGCAGAAATGGCCACCTTGATTAAAGCCGAAGCCCCCCAGTCCAGCGAAAAGCAGGTACAGCGCGACATCCTAGATCGCAAGCGATCCCTGCTCAACCGCTTCCCCCACCAGCTCTCCGGCGGCCAAATTCAGCGGGTGATGATTGCCATGGCCATTATCTGCAACCCGTCGCTACTGATTGCCGATGAGCCCACCACCGCATTAGATGTAACCGTCCAGGCCCGCACCTTAGACCTGCTGCGCGACCTCCGAGATCAGCGACAAATGTCGATGATTTTCATTACCCACGATCTGGGCATCATCGCCGAAATCGCCGACCAGGTCGCCGTCATGTATCGCGGCAAAATCGTAGAATACGGCAGCGTCATGGAGATTTTTGCCAGTCCCAAACACCCCTACACCAAAGGGCTCCTGGCCTGTCGCCCCACCCCCACCCGCCGTCTGAGGCAGCTGCCCACCGTAGCAGACTTTATGCGCGTCACCGAAGAAGACGGTGAAATGAAAATCTACGCTCGCCTACCCGAAGAGCAACAGGGTATTGAACCCGACGAAATCCCCGCCGACGAAACCCAGACGCGCCTAGCGCAGCTCCAGGCAGAAGCCCCCCTGCTCACCGTGCAAAACCTGCGGGTGGGCTACCCCGTCAAAGGGGTGTTTGGCCAGACCGTACGCCACGTGATGGCTGTTAACAATGTGTCCTTCGAGGTGCACCCGGGCGAAACTTTCGGACTAGTGGGCGAGTCCGGCTGTGGCAAAACCACCCTAGGTCGAGCATTACTGCGTCTCGTGGAACCCATGGGCGGCAATATCTTTTTCGAGGGGCGAAACCTACAGGCCCTCAACCGCCGGGAGATGCGCCAACTCCGACGAGAAATGCAGGTTATTTTCCAAGACCCCTTCAGTTCCCTAGACCCACGCATGAGCATTGGCGCAGCCATTGCTGAACCGCTAAAAATTCATGGCGTTATTCGCAGCCGCAAAAACTTAAAAGAACGGGTGAGCTACCTACTCGAACGAGTAGGACTGGACCCCGGCTGTATCAACCGCTTCCCTCACGAGTTTTCGGGCGGGCAGCGGCAGCGGGTTTGCATCGCCCGTGCCCTGGCATTGAACCCCAAGTTCATTATCTGCGACGAATCAGTCTCAGCCTTGGATGTCTCGGTACAGGCTCAGGTGTTAAACCTGTTGAAAGAACTCCAAGCCGAGTTGGGCCTCACCTACATTTTTATTTCCCACGATCTGGGCGTAGTGAAATTTATGAGCGATCGCATCATGGTCATGAACCAAGGCGAACTCGAAGAGCTCGGCCCCGCTGACGACATCTACAACCAACCCCAAAAGGACTACACCAAACAGCTGATCTCCGCCATTCCAGTAGGCAGCCTGGAGCGCATTGAGGAACTGCAAATAGCGCGTGTGACCCTAACTTAGGACAATGCGGTCAGGGAAAAATCGGAAAAATCTATATAAACGTCCCTCGGCGTTGCCCAAGACGCGTCTCCACCACCAAAAAATGTTGAAAAAAACAGGCCATTCACTTCTAGCGTATCTACAGTTCGAAACACTAGATCAGTTTCCTCAACCACTAACCGTCCATTCACCCATAGCCTCAGTTGCCCGTTAGCCTGTCCTGGCTGGTTAAGCCTTAACTCCTGCTCCAGTATGTACCATCGACCGGTCTGAAACTGCCAAGCTCCCTGCCCAATAGAGGTACCATATCGTTCACTACTGGGCAAATAAGCGTAGACTTCACCTGCTCCTTGACTACGCCACATCAGCCGGGTTGAAAATCCATCCGTACCATCAGGGATATTGCCACCGCTATTCCCGCCCCCCCCGTAAAGCCCAGGCAGTTTACCTCCTCTAACAAAATCAAAGTTATCGGAAAAGCGTAAGCGATAGCGTAGCCGCATCGCCGTTTGCGCTGCCCCTGGCAGTGGTGCATAGAACTGAGCCCCACCCAACGGCGCACCGTCTCGGCTGGTAACAATGGGACTAGCTGAACCGCTAGGGTAATAGACCCGCAGTATCTGGCCACTAGAATCTGACCTAACCTCAAGGTTATCTAAACCCCAGGAACCTCTATCTCGAAGGAGCCAGACCTGCTGCCAATCGGGCGTTATGGGAAAAACGTGACTGACAGACGACGGAGACAATTGACGCGCGCGTACCAACAGTGGCTGCACTCCCTTTTCAAGAATGACACCGACTGCCGGATGCCGGTCAAATGTTGATGAATAGGTACCCAGAAAATGACAGCTCGTCAGCAAGCCAACGCACAATGCCGCTATTCGTTGACCCAGATAAGGGGTAGGCATAGCTCAAACTCAACTTAAGTATACTTGTACGGGCTTTTACTGACCCAGATAAGGGGTAGGCATAGCTCAAACTCAACTTAAGTATACTTGTACGGGCTTTTACTGAACTCAACAGACCGCTAGAATTTTGAAACCAGTTTTTACAGATGTCTTTTAGGCAAGGATACTCCTCGCATGCAGCTAGATGTTAAAAATCTAGAGTTAGGGTCAGATTCGGCTGAACGAGACATTGATCTGGGACTAGTAGATTATTTTTACCAAAATCAGACTTATAACAAATTTGCTAATGGGCGCAAGACTATATTAGTCGGCAATCGTGGAGCTGGCAAAAGTGCCATTTTCAAGTATATTGCCCGCACTGAGAGAAGGAAGGGAAATCTAATTCTGGAACTCTCGCCTGAAGAATATTCCTACGAGTTATTGGCGGACTACCTCAAAAGCGAAGCCGAAGGCTCCTGGGGTAAACAGAGTGCCTATTCCATCGCTTGGCAGTATCTGCTATACAACCTCATCTTTAAAGAAATCGCCAGCCAAAAGCGCGGCCTGTTACTCGGTGCGCAAAAGAACATTTACAAATATGTCTACGACAACGGCATTCATAAAGAGAACGGGTCCATTGGCCTGCTGATTGACTACCTACGACAAATTGAACAGGTCAAGTTTCAATCCTTTCGGGGGGGTATCCGCTCTAGCGAGCTACAGTCGGTCTACAGCTTAGAAACCATCAAGGGCCTGATTCCTAGCCTCAAAAATGTCCTCCAAAGTACCCGCATCAAGGTCTTTGTAGATGAGCTAGACAAGGGCTGGGACAACTCTGAAGATGCTAAATATTTCATTGCCGGACTGTTTCAGGCCACGCAAAAGCTGAACCTGATTGACCCCAATCTGCGCGTCTATGTCTCCATTCGTCAGGAACTGTTCGACAACATTCCCCAAATTTACGAAGATGCCCAGAAAATTCGCGAAGATGTAGAGATTCTACGTTGGGGCAAGAACGAACTCCTAGAGCTGATTGGACGCCGCATTGCCCACTGCTTTCCGCAAGCGGAGAGGCTCTCCGCAGAAAAGCGCTGGACCGCTATCTTTGTGAACAAGCTAGAATCCTGCGATACCGAATCGATTGACTACATCATCGATCGCACCCAGCTTCGCCCCCGGGAGCTCCTACAGTTTTGCAAACAGTGCCTAGATTACATCGACTACTCAAGGGCTAAGCGCCGAATTGATGAATGCGCCATCACCGCCGCCGAAGAGCTGTACTCAGAGCAGAAAACCCGCGATCTGGCCTCAGAATACCGCTTTCAGTATCCGAACCTGCTGGATCTCTTTGAGGTCTTTCGCGGCAAAAAGAGTCACTACGATAAAGAAACCCTAGATGACCTGCTGCTGGCCGTAGTCTGCGGCGACTACGACGTCGAACAAGCCTCCGGTTGGGTCGTCGGCATGGACAACCTGGAGCTCAAGGGCATCCTTTGGAAAATTGGCTTTCTCAAGGTGTGGTCCCCCCAAGCCCCCGGTAGCAAAAATACTCCATTTGGGGCCTATCGGGGACACTACGAATTGCCGACAATTAACCTAGAAAACATTCAAAAGCTAAGGATTCATCCCGCATGTACCAGCTTTTTACACCTAAAGGATTAACAGACTGTTTATGAAGTGGCGGCCCCAGCGCAGCATCCATCACCTAGAAGAACGACTTAAGTCAATTCCCACTTGGCTGGTCGTCGGGGTTTCGGTCGTTTTTCTGGCCCTAGTCATTATCTGCGTCGATAAAGACATTGAAAAAGAAATTGACTCCTTACCTGATGCCCTGAGCAGTCCCAAGGTGCTTACGCGCGTGCTGATGGACGATGCTGAGTCCATTGCCATTGTGGTGGCGGTGATTCTGTATATCAAAGGCGCACCCGACCGTCGCGCCCAAAAGCACTATGAAGCTTGGCGCGTGATTGATCTGGCCGCCGCCAGTGGCGTCCCCAAGAGCTTTGCCCGCAACCGAGCCCTACAGGACCTGCTCGCAGACGGTGTTTCCCTCAGCGGCATTGACGCCCCCGGTGCAAACCTATCTGGCATTGAGTTGGCCGGGGCCGACCTGAGTAACAGCAACTTACGAGGAGCCAATCTAGAGAAGGCGGACCTACGTAGGGCTAATTTAGAGAAAGCCGATCTTCAAGGCGCAAACCTGGAAAGTGCTCAACTCACTGAAGCCACGCTTGACGACGCTAACTTACAGCAAACGAACCTGCGATATAGCGAAATGTGGCGAGTCTCGCTGATTGACGCCGACCTTAGCCAAGCAGAGTTGCGATGGGCTGAAATTGGAGAGGAAGAATTGATTAATGCCAAACTCAATGAAACCGTTATGCCTGACGGTAGTAAACGGGGCTAGAACAGTCTGACGCGACAACTGCATCGCTAAACCCTTTGAGTAAAGTTGTCCGCCTCTGTCTCTTTGGGCCATAAGACTCCGTGCCAAGCAGGATAGCTACACTGGGTGATAGCCGACGCTCCCCTTCGTTCCTTGACAAATCCCCGTGAGTTTTTGATCTATCCAAATGCGGATAAATCAAGCGCCTCAGTCTGGCGGAAAAACATCAACAACTTGTCAACAATCTTATCTACGCCACCTTTTACATTGGATTCAATATTTAAGGGTAAGACCGGATCATGTAGGGAAAGCCGCAGTAGAAACCAGCCATTCTCTTCTGCAGAAGCACAAGCCACGCGAATACCCTCATAATTATTGGGCACTAAGGACCAGCCCGGTTGTTCTAAGACAAAAGACTTGAGCTGTTCAATCACTGCCTCACCGTGGGCTTTAAAGTCACTCACTTCAATTTTAAGGCGAATTTCCCGACTCTCCTGGGGTTCCTTTAGACTGGAAATCAGGTCCGTCAGCGACCGACCCGCCCGATGGGCTCTAGCTAGCTCGATCAGTAACTTGCTCACCAAGTAGGCCCCATCGTCTAAAAAGTAATTCTCTCGCATGGCCCCGTGGCCAGACGTTTCAATGGCCAACCAGGAGTCTTCTCCGGTTTGATTCAGGCGAACGGCCTCGGTAATGACATTTTTATAGCCTCGCTTAAAACGATGGTGCTTACCCTGAAGATCTTTCTCAATAAACTGAGCTAAGCCATCGGAGGTGATCGAGTCGGTGACAATGGTAGAGCCCGGATGCTCCTTGAGGACAATGGCCGCAATCAGCGCGATCAGGCGATTGCGGTTGAGCTCCTGTCCTTGGGCATC
>JBCBOC010000322.1:0-5219 GCA_039821475.1 Cyanobacteria bacterium J06632_22
ACGGTGTGGGCCTGCGCATTTTCCATGGTCGCGGTGGCTCCGTCGGTCGTGGTGGCGGTCCGGCCTACGAAGCAATTCTGGCGCAGCCAGGACGTAGCATTGATGGGCGCATCAAAATTACCGAACAGGGCGAGGTGCTGGCGTCCAAATATAATCTTAACGATCTCGCCCTGTACAACCTGGAAACGGTCACAACGGCGGTTATTCAAGCCAGTCTGTTGCGCAACAGCTTTGATGAGATCGAGCCCTGGCACGACATTATTGAGAGCTTGGCCGCCCGCTCCCGTTCTCACTATCGGGCTTTGATTTACGAAGAGCCTGAGCTGGTGGAATTTTTCCATCAGGTCACGCCGATTCAAGAAATTAGCCAACTGCAGATTAGCTCCCGCCCTGCTCGGCGAGGTGGCAAAAAGGACCTCCCCAGCCTTAGGGCAATTCCCTGGGTGTTTAGCTGGACCCAAGCTCGGTTCCTGCTGCCCTCCTGGTATGGCGTTGGCACGGCGCTGCACGAATTCCTCCAAGAAGAACCCGAGGAGCATCTGAAGCTATTCCGCTCGTTCTATGACAAGTGGCCATTCTTTAAGATGGTGGTCTCCAAGGCGGAAATGACCCTAGCGAAGGTGGATCTGCAAATTGCCGCCCACTACATGAATGAACTCCAGTCTCCTGAAAAACGGGAAAGCTTCCAGCAGGTTTACGATCAAATTGCTGCTGAGTTTAAGCTAACGCGGGAAATGGTACTGCTGATTACCGGCAACCAACGTCTACTGGACGGCGATCCAGGTTTGCAGCAGTCGGTTCAACTTCGCAATGGCACCATTGTGCCGCTGGGCTTCTTGCAGGCTTCTCTGTTAAAGCGGTTACGCCAGTATGGTACGGGGGTTTCGCTGGCCTCTACGGGGCGGGTGCAGTCTCGTTATAGCCGTAGCGAACTACTCCGTGGTGCCCTATTAACCATTAATGGCATTGCTGCAGGCATGCGAAATACGGGCTAAGGTGCTCCGAGGCGTGGCAAAGGGCGTTACTCATCTCTGATCCGTCAGAACTGTTGTTTATCCAACTGTTGTTTGTTCAACGGCTGGACAAACAAAGTCTTTAGGCTGTGTTCAATTTTTTGGGGAGATGGGGTAGGCTGTGCCTACTAGCTGGAGATATATTGACCGATACAGCGGTCATATTGCTTTGGTTACTGTGCTTGAGAGGCCGAATCCGGTGATCTCCCAAGCGCAGTACGTGTCGTGGATCGCAACTCGGCCTCACCTTTATGTCGGTTGCTAGAACCTTGGCACGCCAAAGGTTTTCAGTTGGTAGGCGTGATAGTGTTAATCGTGTCAAATTGTGTGCTAGCAGAGTTTGACAATATTGGATTTGATGGCTAAAGCGCACGGCTGGCTCTGCAGCAGATTTCTTCTTCTAAACCGCGTCCAACTTAAACCCTATAGTTTTCTCTAGGGAAAGTTATAATCCCGGACGTGGCCAAGGTTTCAGTAAAAGGCTCCCCCTGTAAGGTTTGCGAATTGAGGATTGTTAATATGGTCAACTGGTCAAAGAAGGCACTGTCTGGTGCTGCTGCCCTAGTCGCGTTGGGGGTCATGGCTAACTCGGCAGAGGCTCAGCCGGCCTATGGCAGCTATGTCGGTGTGGGCGGTTCTGTTGGCCTGAGTGACGGGCCCGCCGGTACAGACAGCAGTGATTTTGCCATGGTGGTTTCCGGACGCTACCGGCTGCTAGAAGCGCCGGTTTCACTGCGGGCTCAGGCTTTTCTGTTTGGCGGTTCGTTTGCCTTAGTTCCCACGGTCTCTTACGACTTTGACCTGAACTATCAGACAACGGCCTATGTGGGCGCGGGTCTGTCGATTGCCAGCGGTGGCAATTCGCCGTCTCCGGTGGGCAACAAAACCAGCTTTGTGATTCAGCCTGGCATTGACTATGCCATTCCTGACAGCAACTTTGTTGTCTTTGGCAATGCTATTTTTGCCTTTGATGCCTTTGAAGGCGGCGGTTCGGCAACGGCCATCCAAGGCGGTGTGGGTTGGAACTTAGGGCGATAGGATCTGGTGCCTGAAGCTTGGATCGCAGGGGGCCGGCCGGTAAGATAGTCTCATTAACATGGGGCGAGACGATGTGCCAAGTGCCGAGTTCAAGTGTTTCTGATTTAAATTGGGTCACCTCCAAAACAGTCGTTTCCCCTAAGAGAAGGTATCGGTTTCGAGCTAGACGCGGTTTTGCAGACCTTAGCGCAATGGTCAGAGGGCTCTTCACTCTGACCATTGCGCTTCTTGTTGTAATGTTGGTTAGTCCGCCATCCGCGGCCGTGGCGTTGGGCCTACAGACTGATCTGACGGCTGAGCAGCCTGCGGTGTTGGTCAGCCCCAAGCCCAATACCCCCGTGCCCCTTTATCTGCGTCCTGCTCCCAACCAACAAAACGTCGGCTATGGCCCGGACGGGGGATCTGTGACGGTATTGGAGCAGGCGGGTGATTACTTCGGTGGTAGCGATCCACAGACCACTTGGAATCACATTCGTTTGGACAGCCCACCCTATACAGAGGGCTGGTTAGAGGGGAAATACTTATCTTTTCAGGCAGGTGCGCTAGCCTCGGAACAGAATTCTGAATAGATCTTTTGTATCAAACTGGGGGGAGCAAGGTAGCATAGCGTAGAGTCTTTGTACTCCCTGCCGTTGCTTGCTAAACGCTATGCTGCCAGACATTACGCTACCGAATACGCCCCTGGGCTCGGTAATCGAGGGCTCCCTCAGCAAAGGCCTGGAGGTACGCCTACACCCTGATGTGCTGGTAGAAGACATGCGGGTGGGTAAGTTTTTGGTGGTGCAGGGGGTGCGATCTCGATTTTTCTGCATGCTCACTGACGTCACTTTGGGTACCGCCAGCCCCCGCGTGATTAGCAATCCACCGGAGCCTGGTAACAGTTTCTTGCAAGAGGTGCTGGCGGGCAGCGGTACCTACGGCACCGTAAACCTGACGCCGATGCTAATGTTTACCCCCGAGGCAGGAGCCCCGAAACCGAAACCGAATGGGGAAAAAGCCAGCAACCAATCTGCTGACAAAAGCGGCCTGGCCAGCTACGAAGCCAATAGCAGCGCCCAGCTTCAGTTGCTACCGGTAAAGACTATTCCGGGGCACTTTAGCCAAGCCTACGACGCCACCGAACGAGACTTTCGTGCCGTGTTCGGCTGGGAAGATGACCCCCATCGTCGCAACTTTACCGTGGGCCAGCCCATCGATATGGATGTGCCCATTTGCATCGATCTGGACCGCTTTGTCGAGCGCAGTAACGGTATTTTTGGCAAGTCGGGTACAGGTAAGTCGTTTCTCACCCGAGTTCTCCTGTCGGGCATTATCCGGAAGCAGGCGGCGGTGAATCTAATTTTTGACATGCACTCGGAGTATGGCTGGGAAGCGGTGAGCGAGGGCAAGCAGTTTAGTACGGTCAAAGGATTGCGTCAGCTCTTTCCAGGGCAGGTGCAGATCTTTACCCTAGATCCTGAATCAACCCAGCGGCGAGGGGTGCGCGATGCGCAGGAACTGTTCATTGGCTTTGACCAGATCGATGTGGAAGATCTGACGCTGATTAGTCGAGAGCTAAATCTGTCGGAGGCGAGTTTAGAAAATGCCATTATCCTCCGCAACGAGTTTGGGAAAAACTGGATCAACCGACTGTTGACGCTGACCAACGAAGAGATTCAAGAATTTTGCGAGACCAAGATGGGCAGTAAGTCCTCCATTATGGCGTTGCAGCGTAAGCTCACCCGCCTGGCGGAGTTAAAGTATATTCGCAATTCTTGTCCCCACAACTACGTGGGGCAAATTCTAGAATTGTTGGATGCGGGCAAACATGTTGTTGTAGAGTTTGGATCCCAGTCCAATATGCTCTCGTATATGTTAGCTACCAATGTGATTGCCCGTCGCATTCATGCGAGCTATGTGCGCAAGGCCGACCAATTTTTGCAAAGCAAAAATCCTGCCGACCGACCCCAACCGTTGGTCATTACCATTGAAGAAGCCCACCGCTTTTTGGATCCGGCCACGGCCAAACAAACTATTTTTGGCACCATCGCACGGGAGATGCGCAAATACTTTGTCACGCTGCTGGTGGTGGATCAACGGCCATCGGGCATCGATAACGAGGTGATGTCTCAAGTCGGCACTCGCATTACGGCACTGCTCAATGACGAGAAAGATATTGAGGCCATCTTCACCGGCGTCTCGGGCGGACAAAATCTACGATCTGTCTTGTCTAAGCTGGACTCAAAGCAGCAGGCACTGCTGTTGGGGCATGCGGTGCCCATGCCGGTCGTGGTCCGGACGCGGGCCTACGATGCGGACTTCTATGCTGAGATTGGCACGACAGCCTGGAGTGAGATGTCGGATAGTCAGGTATTTAAGGCAGCAGAGAAGGCACGATCTGACCTGGGCTTCTAGGAAGCCCTTGGATAGATATCACTAATCGCATGCTTACTGAGTGACAAGCGGATGTAGCAAGGATGATTATCCCTGCTCAACAGGGTGTTAGGCGGCTACGGCTCATCTCTGGGATCATCGCTTTCCGAATACAGAGACTCGCCTGGCGTGAAATAGATGAATGTAGTTGTAGCGACGATTGATATCTGTTGCTAAGCGCACTGTTACCAAGGGATTACCCGTATCAAATCTAGTTTGTGAAAGGGGCGCTCAGTCTCTGGAGCCGATGCTGTTTCTTTCGTCGATCTCCTTGAAGACGTAGAACCTGTCGATGAACGAGGTTTTTACATTGATTTTTTGTAGCTCTGGTGGCGGCCAGTACCCGATTACCTATTGGAAGAAGATGCAGCCGGCTCAGTTCCAGTTCCTTGCTGATGGCATTTATGCTACACACACAGAAAAGAGTAAGAGCCATATCACAATAGTCCAGAGGATAATCTCAAGATGACTTTCATAGTAGGGCTTTGGGTATCTCAGGTAGGCGACCAAAGCCCGCCCTAATCCCATTGATATTGGCGTAATCCAAAATCGTTGGACAACGAAGCGACTCCACTGATCTCTAGTCCAATCGGTCTGGAAGTTTAACCACTGAAAACTGTTAGATCTCGTCCTAACGGCTGGTGTAGATCGAATCACCCCGCGATCGCGCTCTAAGTCTTGAATGAGTTTATGGACAATCCACTGTGGTGATTTGTTTTGGCACTGCTTGCGATATGTCAATATAGCCGAAGTAAC
>JBCBOC010000572.1:0-3350 GCA_039821475.1 Cyanobacteria bacterium J06632_22
CAAACATCACCTAAGTCTAAATAGTACGGGAGTGTTTTGATCCAGCTGAGGTGGTCAAACAGATCGTCAACACTGTCATAGCTGGAGAGAGTGGCCTGTCCCCCACTGTAAAGCCATCCTTGGAACGCTGGCATGTGGGTTTCGCCATTGGGAAAGGCTTCGAGCAAAAGCTGCTCGTGGTTTCCCAGAACGCACGGGAAGTTGCTCTTGCGGACAAACTCGACCACTTGGGCACTTTTGGGACCGCGATCAATTAGGTCACCGACAAAGTAAACCTGATCTGCATCGGCTAAGGTCACCGATTCCAGTAGGTTCATTAACCCATCGTAGTGCCCATGAATGTCTCCAATAAAAATGCGACGGCTCATTTAATTAGGACCAACCCCAAGAGAAGCAACGGCTCAAAAGTTTCGGCGACACCCGGTTTGAACAGCAAGGTTGTAGCTGATTGGTAAATACGCAGCGAGTGGATAAACGCATCAGATAAAGGACTAAGATAGCAGACTCAAAAAGAATGCTGGGATTTTGCCAATGTTCTATTGTAGCAACGCGACCCATCAAAGCTGATTGAGCGATGCAAGGGGAGCATGACTGTTTGTGGTTTAGAACGCTGCATGACAGCACCCGGAACGGCCCATGCAAGATTGATAGCCGTCGCCACAAAGGCTTTTCTGGGGCCTTTTCTGGGGCTTTTTTTGTGGGCCTTTTCTGGTGGCCCTTGTTGGGGTTGGTGCGCGATGACGGGCCAACTGGCAACCCTATCAGGCACTGGAGTGCCAGACATGTCCTAAGCGCTTGGCCCAACACGGTGCGCTGGGTTAACCCTGGAAGAAAATACGCCTATTGGGCCATTTTCTTAGAAGTAAAGTGGCGACCGCGATATCTTTCACAACGCTGCAAAGGCTGTAGACCTCGCAAAATTATGACTATTATGCCTGTTTCACTGTTGAGAACATCAGCGCAGTGGGCCTGATTCTGCAAGGTTTAAGAAATATTCAATTGAGTTGCCGCTATGTAAAATTTCCCAGTGCTGTACGGAACTGCGGCAAAACTGGTCTTCAAGGTCAGCTTTGCTCAAGGGGGCTACCGTCTGCCGTCTCCAAGACAAAGCCCGCGTCCTGAATCATGGCGTAGTCCTGTTGAGCAGATTGCCCTGGTGTCGTCAGATAGTCGCCCACGAAGATGGAGTTGGCTGCGTAGAGGGCCAAGGGCTGTTGCGATCGCAAATGCACCTCCCGTCCACCGGCAATGCGGATTTCCTGGGATGGGAGCAGGAATCGGAACAGGCAGAGAATTTTCAGACACCGTTGGGGGGTCAGTTCACTGCGGCCTGCAAACGGGGTCCCCGGAATCGGAATCAGGAAGTTGACCGGAACGCTAGTGACGTTAAGGTTTCTGAGGGATAGTGCCAGATTAAAAATGTCATCATCTGATTCCCCCATCCCCAGGATGCCGCCGGAGCATGTGGTCAGCCCTGCAGCCTGTACTGCTTGTACTGTGGCCAGCCGATCTTGATATCCGTGAGTTGTGCAAATGTCGTCGTGATGCGTTTCTGCGGTGTTCAGGTTGTGGTTGATACGATCTACCCCAGCAGCCTTCAGTTGCCTGGCTTGGGCCTCATCCAGTAGCCCCAAGGTGGTGCAGACGCGCATCGGGTACTGGGTTTTGACCGCCCGGACTGCCGATAAAATGCCTTCAAACACTTGCGGTGATGGTGATCGCCCTGAAATCGCCATGCAGAAGGTGCCGGCTTTGAGCTGATGGGCCCGAGCGGCGGTGGCTAGAATCTTGTCCTGGGTCATCAGAGGGTATTTCTCGATATCCGCAGACGAGACCTTGGACTGGGAACAATAGTGACAATCTTCAGGGCACAGGCCACTTTGCGCATTCAGCAGAAAGTGTAGGCGGACCCGATTACCCCAATAGTGAAACCGGATGCGGTAAACCGCCGCGAGCTGAGCGAGGAGCTCCGCATCGGGTGCCTGGAGGACGCTAAGGCTCTGCGATCGTGTTAAGGGGGTCCCGGCTAGTGCCTGGTCAGCTAGGGCCTGCCAGCTGTCCCCGGCAGAGACTTCCGTAGAGGGCGTCGATGCTGCGATCGCATGGGATAAAGTCATGATTGTAGAATGCCGATAATCGGCAAAAACCTGTAATCGGTGTCAAAGTATAGCGCTAATCTCAGATCGACTTTAAGACATGATTGCGTCTGTTTCCCCAGAGTTGCCCCCTCGATCCATTACGCTGATCCGCCATGGACCCCCAACGGTCTCACTGACGACCCAAATTCGCGGGCGAGACTTTCGGCAATTTGTCGAGCGCTATGAGGCCGCCCGTATTCATCGACAGGCGACGCCACCAGAATCTGTCAAGCGCGTTATGCATCGAGCCACCCGCGTGTTTGCCAGTGATCGCCCCCGGGCGCTACATACGGCAGAGTTATTGGGTGCCCCCCAGCAGCCCATTGTAGATTCACGCTTCCGGGAAATCGAATTTCCCGTTGACTTTCCGCTGTATGTACGGCTACCGGCTTTAGTCTGGACGGCCCTAGCCCTCTTCATCTGGCGGCTGGGCTACAGTCCTCGGTGTGAGTCCTCTGTGGCGGCACAGTCTCGGGCACGTACGGTGGCCCGACTGCTGGTACAAGAAGCAAACCGCACTGGGCCCATTGTCCTGGTCGCCCATGGTGGAATTAATCGCCTGATTGCCAAGGAGCTGAGGCGATCTGGATGGCAAGGACCGCGGTTACCCCACAGCCGTCATTGGGGCTGTACGACTTATAGTCTATAGAAGAACGTTTGCATGGCAGAACGTTTGTATGTCCTCAGGCCTGTCGGCTAAGGGCAGGCAATTCACCCGATAAGTCGGGAAAGGCGCTGGTATCAGGAGCAGGTACGGTAAGCCCCCACAGTCCCTAACTGACCTGCCAACGCTGGGCCGATTCTGCCAAGCGTTGTCCATAGAGTTTGGCTGTCTTTAAATCACCGGCATGGACTTCAGGCGCACCGCCGCTCATATCGGGTGCGCTGCGACCCATCACCCCCATAAAGGAACCAAGACGGTTCACGCCATCGTCCTTGCCCTGGTATTCGCTGGGAAAATCAGGAAAACCGACCCAGACCATACCATGCTGGGCTGCGTTGATAGCCATGTACAGCAACGTGCCCTGTTTATCGCCACTGGGAGAGCCAGAGTGCGTAAACCCACCAGCAATTTTGTTTTTCCAGCCCTGCTGAAACCAGACCTCGCTGGCGGCATCGATAAAACATTTGACCTGCCCTGAGACACCGCCCATGTAAGTCGGCGATCCAAATGCGATCGCATCCGCTGCAGCTAAGGCTGCCATCGTGGTG
>JBCBOC010000048.1:0-11220 GCA_039821475.1 Cyanobacteria bacterium J06632_22
ATCGGACACACTTAAGGAAACGCTAGGCAAGCTGCAATGCACTCAGGCTCAACTGGTGCAGAATGAAAAAATGTCGGGTCTAGGTCAGTTAGTTGCAGGGATTGCCCATGAAATCAACAATCCAGTCAACTTCATTCATGGCAATTTAAATCCTGCTTCGGGCTATATTCAGGATCTCTTCGATATCATCGCGTTATATCAGCAGGCCTGCCCTACTCTCGAAAGCTCAATCCAGGAAGAGATCGACGAAATTGATTATGAGTTTTTGAAGAAAGACTTGCCTAGCTTGATTAGCTCTCTCAAGATAGGGACTCAACGAATCCGAGAAATTGTAAAATCCTTGAGGACTTTCTCTCGATTAGATGAAGCTGACTGTAAGCCAGCCAATATCCATGATGGACTGGACAGTACACTCACCATCCTGCAAAATCGACTGAAAGCCAAGGGTGATAAACCGCAGATTGAAGTCCAGAAAGACTATGGTGCGTTTACTAACGTCGAATGTTATGCGGGGCAATTGAATCAGGTTTTTATGAATGTGCTTGCAAATGCCATTGATGCTTTAGAGCAGGCACGTCAGACGTCAAACAACTTAAACTTTCAGCCTAAAATTAGCATTCAGACTGAGCTTACTGCTCAACAATGGGTGAAGATTAGCATTGCGAATAATGGACCTAGCATCCCCGAAGCCGTGCAAAGGCAAATTATGGATCCCTTTTTCACAACTAAACCAGTGGGGCAGGGAACGGGAATGGGATTAGCGATTAGCTATCAAATCGTCGTTGATTTACATAAAGGGCACTTCAGTTGTTCCTCTGAAGAGGTTGGGAATACGATGTTCACTATTCAGATTCCCTATGTGCAGCAGGCACAGCAGGAAGAACCTCGTTTACCTCAACTGCAAGCAGCATAATTTATAGTCTCCGCCATTTATCATTTAGTCGCTGGGGTGGGCAGCAGTAGCTAGGGTGGACAGTGCCTATCTACGCTCATGCAACAGATCAACCCCCTCACCTACCTGAAAGAACTCCCCCACCTCAACACTTTCGCGATGTTTTCGGCGAGACTCGATAAGATTAGCGGATGGTGTTTCGTTACGGCGATGGGTGACAGGTGAGGAAAACGCTACTGCCAATAGATACGGGCATAGCCATAGTTGGGCATTTATAGTGCTCGCCACTTTGCTTCTAAGGAAATGGCCCAATAGGCGTATTTTCTTCCAGGGTTAACCCAGCGCACCGTGTTGGGCCAAGCGCTTAGGACAGTTCTGGCTGTGAAACCCTGGGTATGGTTGCCCAGTGGCCCGCAACCGCGCACAAGCGTTTGTGGCGGTTGCCATAGTTCAAAATCTGCCTTTAGACTGACGACATTCTGTGCCCTAACAGGTGCGCAATTAGCGATTCAAGTTATTGAAAATCTAAGGCAAAATCATTTGTCAAGTCTATGGCAATATTTGTTTACATTGAGTTACATTAAGTAACGTAAAGGCCGTCAGGCCTGATTCGGCATTACTGCGCGGTCGTTGAAAGCAGGCTGTCGAGCACCATCGAGCAGCTTTGCGGATTCCGCCAGTCCAGTAGCAGTTTGCCTGCTAAGCCTGATTAGCCGTCGCTACAAAGCTTTGTGTACGACGGCGGGCCACTGGGTGACCATACTGAGCACTTGAGCCTCAGAATTGTCCTAAGCAAAGTGGTAAGTGCCATAAGTCGAAATCAACACATTACGTTTGTGTTTGCCGAATAAGGAACTGTTAATTCATGACATTCACAACCGACCGAATTTCAAACCCAGTCATTAGCTCCCTTGAGCCTATCCCCGCCGCAATGGCGGCTTTTAAACGTCTATCTACGGACGACAAGCTGGGCGTTCTCTGGTTTATCTACGACGGTATGGGCGGTTGGGTCACCCCCGCCGCAACCGGTGCTGCCCGCCTGCAGTTCGCCGAAGGCCTGTTAGAGCAGGTCAAGGCCCTAAGTGCCAGCGATCAGCTCACCTTCATGCGCGATCTAGTCGTACAAAAAAATACACCCATGACTCGGGCCTACGGTGTATTAACCAACAACACTAAGTTAGCTTTCTGGTACCAGCTTGCAGAACTGATGCAGGCTGGCACCGTTGTCGGCGTTCCCGAGTACTACAGGTTGTCTTCTGCTGCCGCAGAGGTTTACCAAAGCATTGTTGCGTTGGAGTTTGGCCAACAGATTACCGTCTTGCGTAAGGTTGCCGTAAACATGGGCTACGATCCCTTTGCCTAGGTTGGGTACAGCAAGTTTCGAAGGTGTTTGAAACTTGCGCCTCACCTGATTCGCTGTTGTATTCAGTTTTGGTTTACACATCTAGCGTCAAGTCAAGTGCGTAAACGTGATTGCGGTCGAAGGGGGCTATTACCCCTTTGACTGCGTCGGTGAGTAAAGTGGAGAGCCACACATAGCGCTCACCACTTTGCGTCTAAGAAAATGGCCTAATAGGCGTATTTTCTTCCAGGGTTAACCCAGCGCACCGTGTTGGGCCAAGCGCTGAGGACAGTTCTGGCTGTGAAACCCTGGGTATGGTCGCCCAGTGGCCCGCAACCGCGCACAAATGTTTGTGGCGGTTGCTGTAGTCTCTCATTATCTTGACGCCACCAACCTGCCAAACAATTGGGCACATTTGCTTAAGTAGGTGCGCTCAATTATTTATGGGATCGGCTACGTCATCAGGAGATAGAAGATAGAAGTCGGAAGCCTTCTGTATTCTGCCTCCTACCTCCTAATGCTGAACGCTCTGAGTCTGACCTTTGATTAGGGCGACCTACTTACATCAATAAATAGGGATTAAAAGTGTATGACAGCGGTCCGGTATGCTGATCCGCAGTTTGCTCGCATCAGCCCATTGAAAGAGGGCGCTAAGGTTGTTCTTAGCTACTTCGAATTTTTCAATTTAAGTCAGTACCAGCAGGTTGCTGCTCTCTTTGCGGAAGACGGCCGTCTTTTTCCGCCCTTCGAGTCGCCGATTGTCGGTCAGCAGCACATTGCTCAGTACCTCACCAAAGAGGCGGACGGCATGACGATTACAGTCTCAAATTCCGAGACAGAATTGTTAGAGGACGGTCGCTTACAAGTTGACGTGCGTGGCAAGGTGACGGCCCTTGTTTTTCAGGTGAATGTTGCTTGGCGGTTTCTACTCACCCCTGATCAAGCAATTGAGTCAGTCAAGGTGGATCTGCTTGCGACGTTGGAAGAACTGTTCAAAATTCGTCCGACCGATGAATAGCTGAGTCGTTGTCGCTCAGCAGTTGTCCTCGATGCTGACCACTAAGCCGCACTGGGTTGTTCCCAGGCTTGACACAGCAAGGTGCGCCCCAGGGCAACATCCTGCGGGGCACACTGCCAGTCTGGATGGGCCGTCAGTAAAAAAGATTCAATCGTTTCGGCGTCAAATAGATGCCATGCCGTAGCGCCTTCAACCATTGCAGGAACGGCATAAAGATTGTTGTTCACATGGTAAATCTTAAGCGTCGCGCTAGCAGCCGTTGGCAGGGTCATCGTCATGCCAGGCTGGGAGGCTCGAAAAGATTGGATGGCCTGCTTAACAATATTGAGGGAAGCGGACATCATCCCCGGAATCTGAATGGTTTGATCCGACTCACCATTGACCTTAATCCAATAGCGGCGCACCGGATCAATCCCGACTAACCAGGGGGATGAATCATCCAAAGTGTATCGAGGGGTTAGGGAAAGTTGAGGATGCATAACGCTCTAACGCTGAAAGCAATAAGGGGGTTGGAAAGCCTAAATCGGCGGCTTGGGACTAACGAATTCTTGGCTCCAGAGGTGGACTCGCCATTCAACCCACGGCCAGTACCCCTTTACCTTCACCTCAATGTTTAAAGGCACGCAAAGTATTGATACAAAAGTTAAGTGTTTCTGATGCAATTCGTTAACTTATGTAAACAGTCGCCACAGTGGCAGGCCTTTAGATGGGAGAACGCGCGATGGAAGAACGTGCGGTGGGAGAACGTGCGACTTATCCCCATGGCCTTGTCCAGGGCCTTAGGGGCGGTCATTGCGATTGCGATCGCAACGGTCTGGTTCATCAGTCTATTGACCTTGTGCCAATGGACGGTTTCTGGCACTTCAGTGGTGGCATTGACGTTGGCAATTCTGTTACGGACGTTTTTGCATACAGGGCTCTTCATCATTGCTCACGATGCCATGCATGGTACGGTTTTACCCCATCACCCCCAGTTAAATCATGGGCTGGGCCGCTTTGCTCTCGGGCTCTACGGCTTTTTGCCCTACCGTAAATGCCGTCAGCTCCACGGGCAGCATCATCGTTACGCAGCTCAGACGCAAGACCCTGATTTTTATCCCCGTGAAGATGGCCTAGCGGTTATCGCCTATGGCTTACGCTGGTACGTCAACTTTATGGGCAACTATTTGACCCGTCAGACGCTGGTCCCCATCGTGACCGGCATCATCAGCGTTCTGGCCCTGTTGTTCGGCATTTTAGGCGTCAGTCCTCAGAATGTGATGTTGTTTTGGCTACTTCCCTGGTTTCTGAGTTCCATTCAGCTATTTGTATTTGGAACATTTCTGCCCCACAGGGCTGCCCTCCATCAGCCTCGCAGTCAGTACTACCCCGTCCTGTATTCCTTTCTAGCTTGTTATCACTTTGGCTATCACTGGGAACATCACACCTATCCGAATCTCCCCTGGTACCAGCTCCCTAGCATTGCTGGGGCAAACCGTCCCCCCTTCCCCATCCAGTGCTACCCTTTTACACGTCGCACATGGCCACCCCTTGAATCGTCCCCTGTCACTTCCTGCACCCCTGCAACCGGGCGACACGCTTCATGTCGTTGCCCCCAGCGGTGCGCTCAGAGAAACCGCCGCTTTCAATGCTGGGGTAGAAATCTGGCGACAGCGGGGCTATATGGTAGACCTCAGCCTTGGCCACGATCAGCGCTGGGGCTACCTGGCCGGGGCGGACGCCCATCGTCGTCATCAGCTTTTGACCGCCCTAAAAAATCCGGACTGTAAAGGCATTCTCTGTGCCCGTGGCGGCTATGGTGGGACGCGACTGCTAGAAGACTGGCAATGGCCAGACTCTAGTACGTCACTTAAATGGCTGATTGGCTTTTCGGACGTGACCAGTCTGCTTTGGAGCTGGCACGGTCAGGGTGTATCGGGTGTCCATGGCCCCCTACTGACAACGATTAGCAAAGAACCCGACGGGTCCCTAACTCGACTCTTTAACTGGGTAGAACAGCACTGCCTACCCCCACTCCAGGGTGAAACCTGGGTGGGGGGGACGGCCACGGGGCACCTGCTCCCCGCCAATCTGACGGTGGCCACCTGCTTGCTGGGGACAGTCCACGAGTCAGATTTGACCGGGGCGATTTTGGCATTTGAGGACGTTACTGAAGCGCCCTATCGTCTAGACCGGATGCTGACCCATTGGCGGATGTTGGGGAAGTTTGACGGCATCCGTGGGATTGCCGTGGGGCGGTTTAGTCAGTGCGAGCCGCCTGCTGGGGTGCCCAGCTTTACTGCTTTGGAGGTATTGCAGGAACGGTTAGGCGATTTAGGCGTGCCGATTGTAGCGGGGCTGCCCTTTGGTCACGATGGTGAAAACGCTGCCCTGCCAGTGGGCATTACAGCTACGGTGGACGGGGATACGGGCATGTTGCAATTTCCAGATTACGATATTCATTAATGGGGCTACGAGTCTGCCCTACAGATTTTTCGATGGGCAGTATCCCCTTTTCCTTTCCCCCCTATCTAACCTGTGGTTCCCCTTAGCGATAACAACCCAACACGGATAACGCCTTACGTTGTATTTGGCCTGATCGCCATTAACGTCGTCATTTTTATTTATGAACTGACGCTTCAATCCGGGCCGACGGATGTGGCCTTACAACAGTTTTTTAACACCTGGGCAATCGTCCCCCGCGAGCTCACCGAAAGCTTTACCGGCCAGTCTTCTGTTCCCATCGGCGAATGGTTTACGCTATTGAGTTCGCAGTTTCTCCATGGGGGCTTTTTGCATCTGGCGGGCAATATGCTCTACCTGTGGATCTTTGGCAACAACATCGAAGATCAGCTCGGGCACGGCAAATTTATTGTGTTTTACCTGGTGTGTGGGGCGCTGGCGGGGCTGTGTCAGTGGATCTTTGAGCCGCTATCGACCATTCCCACCTTGGGCGCGAGTGGTGCGATCGCAGGTGTCATGGGGGCGTACATTATTCGCTTCCCCAAGGCGCAAATCCTGACCTTCCTGCCACTGTTCTTTATTTTTACAACCGTCCGTATCCCGGCCATCTTCTTCCTGGGCTGGTGGTTTGTGCAGCAGGCGTTTTACAGCATTGCTAGCCTTGGGGCCTCCGCCGATATGGGGACGGGTGGCGTGGCCTACCTGGCTCACGCCGGGGGGTTCGTCTTTGGCGTGATTTTAGGACCGCTGCTGGGCCTGTTTCCTGAGGGCTCAGGGCCATTTTCTCGACGACGTTAACCTGCCATCTGGCCGCTGCCCAGGTCTAAGCCACGTCTAAGTTGAAACCTGTAGCCTTCCCCACCGGAAAAACGCCAGTTCTGGACGTGGCCAAGGTTCAATTCAGTGTGAAATCGTAGGGAAGATCCAACGCCCCTTGTCCCACGGTCCCCTGGAAAGTCTGACGATCTCCTTGGTTCAAAATCGTTAGCGTATAGTCCACTGTCGTCGTTCGCTCCCCACAGGGAATCGACAGCACCACAAGGGCTGAATAGTCTCCTGCGGGGGCACCACCCGCTGGCCAAAAAATATTTTCTACTGGAGAAAAGCCGGTATTCTCGCAGAAGGCGTTGGCATCTACATCTAACTGCCCACCCGACGACACACTGGGGTTAACGTAGCTGACTGTGGCTCCAGAGGGATCCACCACCACCAGGTCAAGGTCATCTTCGGTTTGCCAGCGTAGCGTGACCTGAATATCGCCGGTTTGCAGGACTGGTTCAGCGCCGCTTGCGGGTGCCCCGCCACACAGTGCAGATAAGTCATAGAGTTGACCATCGTCTTCAACGTAGCAGCCACTGTGACTTTGAGCTGGCGTTGAGGCTGGGACCGCGGACAGCAACATTAATAGCGTCCCCCACCCGACCAACGCACGTCCAACAAAAATACCGAGGCTATTCATCGCAGCGTTCTCCCAGGGAATACAGGGTCGGTTTCACGGGCCTTTTCTTGCGTTCGTCGAGTTGCTAGGGACAGTTTTCCTGGCGGTGAAGGCCTGTTTTTGGAGCCCCTCGACGCAGTCGTACGGGTCTACCAACCCTTGGACGGCCATATCACCCGACCTCGACCTAGGGCCATGCCTATTTTGCCCGGTCCGTTTAGGAAGTATTGCAGGGCTGAGGCAGACACAACAGCGCAAACATAATAAATTGGCCACATGCCACACGGCTGACAAAACATTTGCCATAATTGGGTAGGCTAGATCATGTGATCTAGTGTGCGCTCTGTATCATTCCAAGTTCCGGCCTCAAGCTGCTTATGCCTTGCCATGGCAAGGGTTCAGAACAGTAGACAGAACGGGTACTGGTATGCTATCCAAAGGGCACTCCGCCTACTACCAGAACACCTATGGGGTCCTCCATTCTTGCGATTTTGTCGTTGCTCATCATCAGCTACAGCGTTGGCTCGGTGCGTGTTGTCAACGAATCTGAGGCCGCTTTAGTAGAGCGCCTGGGGAAGTATCGGCTCACGCTTCGGCCAGGGCTAAACTTCATTGTGCCGTTGCTAGACCGAGTTGTCCTACGGGAAAATCTACGGGAACAAACCTTAGACATCGAACCTAAAACAGCGATTACGCGGGATAACGTCACCCTTGAGGTGGATTCCATCGTCTACTGGCGAATTCTTGACTTAGAGAAAACCTACTACGCCATTGAAGACGTCGAGTTTGCCATTCAAGAACTGGTGACCACCACGCTCCGTTCCGAAATCGGCAAGCTTGAACTCCAAAGTACATTCTCCTCTCGCGAGCGCATCAACAAAGCCCTGCTAGACGAATTGGATGAGGCCACTGAGCCTTGGGGGGTCAAGGTCAACCGGGTTGAAGTCCAGGAAATTAAGCCGCCCCCAGAAGTGGTGGAATCCATGCAGCGCGAACAGGCTGCCATGATTGAGCGCAATGCTGAAATTCTCAAGGCCGAAGGTCAAAAGAAGGCCAAGATCTTAGAGGCTGAAGGCACAGTCCAGTCCATGCAGCTGCTGGCCCAGGCCTTTGACGGTGCTGAAAATCGTAAAGAGATTCTTAACTTTCTTATTGCCCAGCAGTACGTTGATGCCAATCAGAAGCTTGGGGAGAGCGACAACTCTAAGGTTGTCTTTATGAACCCTCGCGATCTAACTGAGGGCTTGGTAGACCTGATCGACAGTGAAGTGAATGTTCGAGACATTAAGGGCAATTAGTGCAGCATCAACGCTGAAGGTATGGGTTAAGACTGGCGCATAGTGCCTGGTAAATAGACTTTGGCCTATGCGCCTTGCCGGTTAAACCGCTCGTAAAGGACTCGCACTACTTCTCTATCTCTCTACTCGCTATTTCGCTTTCCCCTGCCAGCCTTAAGTTCTAACGTTGACAGACCATTGGCGCTATTTCGCGATGTTCTCCAACTTTTATTTTTAATGCTCGCAGACCGCCAGGACAGCGACGTTGGGGGTGATGAATTAAGATGGAGCACTGTAGAACGCTAGTCGTAGGAACCCAGCATGTCTCATTCGAGGCCTAATGCGAGCCCAGCAGGCAATGCTCCCCCAACGCCATTGCCCCTGACGTTACCGGCAGAGCCCGAGGCGATCACTGCTCCCCTTCTAGGGCGGTCCCAGGTCGAGTTGACCCAGTGGGTGCAGCAACAGGGGCAGCCCGCTTACCGCGGCAAGCAGCTCTACCAATGGATCTACGACAAGGGGGCACGCTCCTTTGAGGACATTACCGTGTTCTCGAAGCGGTGGCGAGCTGAAGTGGCACCCGACGTGATCGGTAGGGCCGCTATTCACCATCGTTCCATTGCTCCAGACGGTACGGTTAAGTTCTTGCTACGACTGGCCGATGGCAACATCATTGAAACGGTGGGCATGCCCACGGACAAGCGGCTGACGGTTTGTGTCTCATCCCAGGTGGGCTGTCCTATGGCCTGCGACTTCTGTGCCACGGGCAAGGGTGGCTTTTTGCGCAATCTGGGCACCCACGAAATTGTCGATCAGGTTCTCACCGTTCAAGCTGACTTTGACCAACGGGTTAGCAATATTGTTTTTATGGGCATGGGCGAACCACTGCTCAACACCGATGCGGTCATTGCAGCCGTTCGCTGCCTCAATCAAGATGTGGGCATCGGGCAGCGTCTGATGACGATTTCAACCGTAGGTATTCCGGGGCATATTCGTCGGCTGGCAGCCCATAAGTTACAGGTCACCCTAGCCGTGAGCTTACACGCTTCTAATCAGACCCTGCGGGAACAGCTCATTCCTAGCGCCAAGCGATACCCCCTCTCAGACCTGCTGGCAGAATGTCGAGAATATGTGCAGCTTACGGGCAGACGGGTGACCTTTGAATATATTCTGCTGGCGGGCTTAAACGATAATCCCGAACAGGCCAGGGAACTGGCCCAGCATCTGCGCGGGTTTCAAAGCCATGTGAACCTGATCCCCTACAATCCCATCTCTGAAGTGGATTATCAGCGGCCTGAACGCCAACGCGTCCAGGCATTTGCCGATGCCTTGGATGCGCTAGGGGTGGCGGTGAGTGTGCGCTATTCTCGTGGACTAGAGAAAGATGCCGCCTGCGGACAGCTCAGGGCATCGAAGGCGGCTTAATCCTTGGTGAGCTGGTGCTGCACTAACGTCAGCGGGTGCAGAGCATCGGTAGACCCGGTGCGTAGGCTTCAACCACGGCTCCAGTTTTCTGACAGGTAATCATTAAGTAGTCACAGCTAGCACACTGCGTTCTAATCAGTTGTTGCGGGTTTAAAAAGTGGCGCTCCGCGTGCTTCCCACAGTTGGGGCAATGAATTTTTTGGGTGGTTGCAGTCATTTTAGGTCGCTCCGCGGTGATGTCCTTATTATGACCAATTCGCTAATTGCTATCAATAATTTATAGCGGATAAAAATAGCGGGGATCATTCTATATCAGGCGATCCCCTGATCGCTCAAAGTCGCGTAGCTCAATGCTTATAGGTAAAAAGACTCATCGTAAAAAGGTGTGCAGCGGCAGCTAAACAGTTATAAAAGTTATCCACAAAGTTAAGAAAATATTTAGGAACGAGCGACTTCTCCTGATAGAAACAGTAGCTATTAATACCGTTTGATTCGCTTTATTATTTTCCGTAGTTTTTTCGATATTTAATCTATTTTTCTGGCGCATGGAGAGGTCAAGGGTTGAAGGCTAGCAGCACTAAATACCGCATCGACGTTTTGGGGCAGTCCCTGTGTCTGCTGCCCGAAAAAGCCATTTATCTGCCTGTCTCTAAAAGCCTATTAGTGTCAGACGTTCACCTCGGGAAGGCGGAAACGTTCCAATCGTTGGGGGTACCGGTGACCGGTCAGGTTAACACGGCAACGCTGCTGCGACTGCGTCAGCTCTGTGAGGCCTGGCAGCCCGAGCAGCTATTGGTATTGGGGGACTTATTTCATTCGCCTCGCTCGCTCGTGCCTGAGGTGACAGAAGCCTGGCAGGCATTTTTAGCGGCCACTCCTGCTGAGGTTACATTGATTGTCGGAAACCACGATCGGCGACTGGTGAGCCAGCTCGACCGGTTTGACATGCAGTGCCAGGTTGAAGCGGTGGTGCAGGATGGGTTGGTGCTCAGCCATGAACCCGTTGCAGAGCAACGCGCCGGGTTGAATATCTGTGGTCATGTTCATCCGGTTGTGGTGTTGCGATCGCAACTCGACCGCTTGCGGTTGCCCTGTTTCTATCTCGAAAAGGCTCAGCGCTGTCTGACCCTTCCCGCCTTTGGCGATTTTACTGGCGGTTACGAAGTGGACCTCTTGCCTGGCACCGCTGCCTACGTCCCCAGCGAGGATGCCGTGATTCCGTTTGAACGATAGGCGGCGGCTTTTCTTTCCACGAGGCATCCCCATACGCTCGTGCGCCTTAAAGCCGCTCTCGTTACTACGCGCCCTTTAAAAGAAAAAATCCCCCAGCGTTAACTGAAGGGATATGTCAAGGTTCATCTACTCATTCACTTATTCCATAGGACG
>JBCBOC010000099.1:0-8817 GCA_039821475.1 Cyanobacteria bacterium J06632_22
AAAGGTGTGGATCATCATGGATACTGTGCCACTGTCTTTGCCGTGACCGTATTTCTCCAGGGCATCACGGTAAAGACAGTGGCACAGTATCCATGATGATCCACACCTTTTTAGGAGCAGATGTGGACCAGGTTCGGCAAGATATCCAGGAGCCCTTTACCAACTATTTAAAGACCCACTATGGTTTGCTAGAAAATCTAGCTAAGGGCATGGGTTTAAACGTCAGTTTGGACGATTTTTCTGACGATGATTTAGATAGTTTGCTATCATTTGGAGTGGAGGGTTTTATTAAGGGTCGTTCCTTGATTGGAACGCCGGAAAGTTGTCAGCCATTCATTCAAGAACTGCATCAGGCTGGTGTTAATGAAGTTGCCTGTCTGATTGATTTTGTGCAAGATTTCGATGCCGTCATGGGCGCTCTACCTTATCTCAATCAGCTTAAAGAGACTGTTGCTAGCCCTGTAATGGCTGCTGCATAGCTCTCATCTCACTCACCACACACATCACCAACGCCGTCTTAGGGAATCCCCTAGGTCGAAAGACGGCGAATCAGTAGAAAAGGTAAACCACGTCCAAGTTAAAACTGTAGCTTTCCCAGCAAAAAGAATTTTAGCTTTTGACATGGTCAAGGTACGTATTTAGCCATGACTGCCCAGCCCTCTATCCAGGCCCTGCGCCAGCGCATATCGTCTCTTTCCCCGGCTCAACGCGAGCTGTTTCGTCAGCAGTTAGCGGCGAAGGGCATTGATTGGTCGCAGCTGGTTAGCTCTGAGGTTATTAATGCTAGCGACAGCGCAGGTGGTGCAGGAAATCTAAGTAATGATGCAGCATCTAGCCGCGCTGCATCGCGACCTGAGCTGCTGCCACTCTCACCAGCACAGCAGCAACTTTGGGTCACCCATCAGTTACAGGCTGATTCGTCGGCTTACCATATTGCGATCGCACTCCAGTTCTCTGGCGACCTCAACATTGCGGCTCTAATCCAAAGCCTGCAGGTCATTGTTGACCGTCACGAAACCTTAAGGACCACCTTTGTAGAACAGGACGGCCAGCCGAGTCAGAAGATTTTGTCCTCGCTGCCATTAGATATTCCCCTTGTTGATATCAACCAAGCGGATGCAGATGAAGTTGCTGCGGCCATCACTCAACAGCGACAGGCACTAACCCAACAACCCTTTGACTTAGCGACGGGGCCACTGTTACGGGCCTGCCTGCTGCGGATCGACGGACAGACTGCCGAACTGGTGCTAGTGCTCCACCACATCATTGCCGATGGCTGGTCGAGGGGCATTTTATTAAAAGAGCTGGCCGAAAATTATCGCAGTCTTATTCAAACGGGTAGCCTCTTAGTCCGCCCACCGCTGTCTCATCAGTATGCTGACTGGGTGCTGCAACAGCGCCAGCGCACTGAGGACGCTACCTATCAGTCAAACCTGCAACATTGGGTCCAGCAGCTTAATGGTTTGCACCCGTTAGATTTACCGCAAGATCGAACCAGCCGGACCGATTTCTCTAGCCATACGTTAACTGCCACGCTTTCCTTAGAGCAGACGACATCTGTTAAACAGCTGGCGCGGCGATCCGGTGTTAGCCTGTTTATGCTGCTGCTAGCAGTTTTCAAGCTGTTATTGCATCGCTATAGCGGTCAGCGAGACATTGCCGTCGGCATTCCTGTGGCTGGCCGCGATCATCCCACTGCGGAGCCCCTGATTGGCTTTTTTATCAATACGCTGGTGCTACGAACCCAGCTGCAGGAAAATCCCTCTTGGGATGCCTGGCTGCAACAGGTTAAAGCAACTTTAGCGGATGCGCTAGAGCATCAGTCCGTGCCCTTTGCTGAGGTAGTCGATGCCCTTGGGGTGGATCGGGTGCCGGGGCAAACGCCGCTGTTTAATGTGATGTTCCAGGTACAAAGCGGCTACCAGACGCAGAATGCAGCAAAATTAGGGTTAGATTTTCCCGGCTTGTCGGTCTCCCAAGACTGGATTGAACTGGACCAAACCAAGTTCGATATGAGCTGGCATGTGGTTGAGCGTAACAACCAGCTGACAATCGCGGTGGAGTATCGGACGGCACTGTACGACTGCGATCGCATCCAGCGTCTGTTAGGTCATTTTCAAACGCTGCTCCAGTCGGTTTTCTCTGCCAAGGACGACGCTGATAATAAGTTAATTTCTGACCTATCTATTCTCTCTCCCCAGGAACAGCGAGACTTAACCCAGTGGCAGAAAAGTGCAGCGACAACGTTCGCCAGCGCCTTCCCACAACGGTTTGAGCAGCAGGTAACTAAAACGCCCGATGCCGTAGCGGTTCGGTCTGAAACAGAGACAATGACCTACGCCGAACTTAACCAGCGGGCCAATCAGCTGGCGCACTGGCTAACAGAACAGGGCATTAGAGCCGGATCTTTAGTAGGCATTTGCCTGCCCGCTGGCGTTGATCTGATGGTTGCTCTGATCGGCACGCTCAAGTCCGGCGCGGTCTATATTCCCTTAGATCCATCCCTGCCTCAAGCTAGACTGCAGTTTATGGTGCAGGATGCTGGTCTTCGGGCCATTATTGCTGAACGCGAGCTGTTGGCCATTCTCCGGCCCGATGGCGACGGTCTCAATCCGGTAGTTTGTCTGACCATTGAAGAACAGAACAGCGTTTTAGATTCGCAAGCTGTTAGCAACCTCAACGCTGACATTAGCGCTGAGCAGCTGGCCTATGTGATTTACACGTCCGGCTCAACCGGGCAGCCGAAGGGAACCCTGCTTACCCACGGCGGGTTCATCAACTATCTAGACTGGTGCCTGGCCACCTATCCCCTCACAGCAGGGCAGGGCGTCCCTGTGCAGGGTTCTATCGGTTTTGATGCCACTATTACTAGTCTGTTTTCTCCTCTGTTGGCCGGGCAAACACTGCTATTTAACCTAGGTACAACAGAAATTGAAGCCATTCAAACGGCGCTTACCTTGGGCGTTAGCCTGATCAAACTCACGCCTGCTCACCTGCGAGCACTAGAGCCACTACTGTTAGCCCAGTCGGTGGAGACGATTCCTGCAAAACAGCTGCCTAAGGCGTTGGTTATTGGCGGTGAGGCTCTTCACGGTCATCACATCTCCTTTTGGCAAAAGCATTTCCCGACTGTCGCGCTGTTTAACGAGTACGGTCCAACAGAAGCCACAGTGGGCTGCTGTGTCTATCGCGCTACTGTATCAGACGATGGCCCGATTCCCATTGGTCGGCCCATCAATGGAGCACAGCTTTACGTTCTAGACGAGTATCTCGCGCCTGTCCCGGCGGGCGTTCCTGGGGAGCTATATATCGGTGGCGCGGGCGTGGCCCAAGGCTATCTCAACCGTCCAGAGTTGACGGCAGAACGGTTTGTTCGAAATCCGTTTACATTGTCTTCGGATGCGGCGCTATACAAAACAGGAGATTTAGCCTGTTATCGACCGGACGGCACCCTGATGTATCTGGGGCGTAGGGATAGTCAGGTCAAGCTCAGGGGATTTCGAATCGAGCCCGGTGAGATTGAGGCAGCGCTGTCTCGTCATGAACGGGTCAAGCAGGCTGTTGTGATGCTGAAGACCGTTGGACAACAGCAGAATTTGGTGGGCTATGTTGTCCCGGCGGATCTACCCTCTGCTGACAGTGAAGCTTTTAATGCCCTGACTGAAGATCTTGCGGCACAGCTGCGGCAGTCACTGCCTACTTACATGGTGCCCAGTCGATGGGTACCGATTGACCGCCTACCGCTGACGTTAAATGGCAAGGTGGATCGGACGGCACTGGAGAAAATTACACTGCCTGAAACCTCACCTGTTAACACTGGTGGCGGCATCCCTCAAACTCAAAAAGAAAAGATTTTATTGTCGATCTGGCAACAAATTTTAGGCCAGGAAAAGATTGGTATTCACGACAATTTCTTTAGCCTGGGTGGAGATTCCATCTCTGCCATGCAGATTGTAGCGAAGGCTCGACAGCAAAGACTGCAGATCACCCCAGCACAGCTATTTGACCACCAAACCGTGGCCGATCAGGCCGCTGTAGCAACGGTAACCCAGGTATCATCAGCCACTGGCCCGGTAGTGGGCGATGCCATTCTGGGTCCGATTCAACAAGAATTCTTTGCCCGCTCGTTGCCTAATCCGCACCACTACAATCAATCAATTCTGCTATCGGTGGAGCCAACCATTGATGCTGAGGCAGCTGCGATCTCACTTCGTTACCTTGTCCAGCATCATGATGCCCTGCGGCTACGCTTTCACAATTCTGCAGAGGGCTGGGCCCAAGACTATGCCTCACCTGATGCAGTTCAGGTGCCATTCGAGATATTGGACCTGAGATCAGACTCCCAGAGCGCATATTCGCAAACTGTTCTCGACCTGCAGGCTAGCCTGTCACTGTCGGATGGTCCCCTCTTTAGAGGCGCACTGTTACAGCTAGACAGCGGATGGAGACTGCTGTTGGTAGCCCACCATCTGATTATGGATGGCGTGTCCTGGCGAATTCTGTTGGCAGACTGGGTGATGCTTTATCAGCAGGCCCTGACGCAGCAACCCCTAACGTTGCTTCCACGAACCACGGCCTTTAGTCAGTGGACCCAGCACCTGACCGAACAGTCTTTTGAGGCCGAGCAGCCTGTTTGGACAGAAATATGCCAGCCTGTTTCGCTGCTGCCGGTGGACAATGCTGCTGGGTCTAATACAGAAGCGGACAGCGTAGAGGTGTCCGTTAGCCTCGATGCCAAGCAACTGGAAGCGCTACAGTCTCTCTCCGCGTCGCTGGATGCGGTGTTGCTCGCTGGGGTGGCCCAAACCCTGACCCAGTGGAGCCGATCTAGCACGCTGGTGGTCGATCTTGAAGGGCATGGTCGTCATGTTTGGGACAGCACCTTAGACCTGTCGCGCACGGTGGGCTGGTTTACAGCACTACATCCCATTCGGTTAGAACTACCCCTGGGTTCTCCTCAAGAACAGCTAACGGCAGTTGCTAACCAGCTGAAGAAGATTCCCAACCACGGTATCGGCTATGGCGTATTGAAGTCTAGGTTCCTAAAGTCTTCTTTACCGTCGGAGCAGATCTTTACTTCTCCTGCCGAGGTCAACTTCAACTATCTCGGTTCACTGGACCTTGAAACCAGCTCTGGCCCAATTCAGCGCCTAGCTCCCGAATCGCTGCCTGCCATGTGTGATCCGCAAAATCCGCGCCAGCATCAGATTGCAGTGGTCAGCTTTATTCGCAACAGCCCCCAGGGTGAAGCGCAGTTGCACACCCTATGGCGCTACAGCCAGCAGCGATATCAGCGCGGCACAATTACTGCCCTTGCCCAGCGCTACCTCAGCAATTTACTTTCCCTCGCGGCCCAGCCGGTCTCGCCCAATCCGGTTGCTGCCCCATCACGCTTTTCGGCGAAGGGCGTCGATGCGCAACAACTTAATCAGCTGATGAGAAAGCTGAAAGCAAAGGGAGGGGTGTAGCACATGGCCACTGTACTAGACATTTACGAACTCTCTCCCACGCAGCAGGGTATGCTGTTCCATACGCTGTATGCCCCCGAATCGGGCATCTATGTTGAGCAGCGCCACTGCCTGTTAGAGGGAGAACTGGATGCAGCGGCTTTTCGGCAAGCCTGGCAGCATGTGGTTGATCGTCACGGCGTTTTACGCAGCGAGTTTCACTGGCAGGAGACCGATACACCGCTACAGGCAGTTTACGACACGGCAACCCTACCCTGGATAGAAGAGAATTGGGAACAGCTTGCCCCCGCTCAACAGCAGACTTGTCTTTCTGAAGTTCTGTTGCGAGATCGCACCCAAGAGTTCCAGCTGGATCAGGCCCCGCTGATGCGGTGTGCATTATATAAGCTGACCAAAGATCGGTATCGTTTTGTTTGGACTTACCATCACCTGCTCATGGACGGCTGGTGTAATGGCGTTCTGATTAAAGAAGTGCTCACGATCTATCAGGCGATTAGTGAGGGGAGAACTTGGCAGCTGCCCCAGCCAAAGCCCTACAGCGATTACATTGCCTGGCTGCAGCAGCAAGACTCCCAACGGGCTGAAGCTTATTGGCGCGAGGTTCTCTCTGGGGTTAGCGCCCCCACGCCCTTAGGCATCTCTCGATCTGTTTCTCAACGGCAGGCGTCCGAGTATCAAGAACAGACCATTGATCTGTCCGCGTCTCTTTCTGCTGACCTGCAGGGCTTTGCGAAGGATGCCCGACTCACGTTGAATACTCTGTTCCAAGGGGCTTGGGCTGTTGTGCTCAGTCGCTACAGTGGCCTGACCGATGTGGTCTTTGGCATTACCGTGGCGGGTCGGTCGCCAGACCTGTCTGGTGTGGCGTCAATGGTGGGACTGTTTATCAATGCGGTACCGCTGCGATCTCACCTGCCCCAAGATGCCACGCTACTGCCCTGGCTACAGCAGCTCCAAGCCGAACAGCGCCACAGAGATACCCACGGCTATACGGCCCTGACCGAACTACAGTCTTGGAGCGAAGTTCCCAGCGGCACGCCCCTGTTCGACAGCCTGCTGGTGTTTGAGAACTATCCTGTTTCGATTGCGTCGGTAACGCAACATTTAACGGATTCCCTTTCCCTCAAAGACGGCCAGGGGTACGAACGCACCAACTACCTACTAACGCTGGTGGTGATTCCAGGGGAATGCATTCAGCTGAGCCTGCGGTACGACAGCAGCCAGGTTTCAAGCGCTGTGGTCCAGCGACTGCTGGGACATCTGACAGTGGTTCTGGAAAGTTTTATTGCTAACCCACAGCAGCGTTTGGGGCAGATTCCACTACTGACCCAGGTCGAACAACAACAACTGCATCGCCTAGCCCAGGGACCGACGCTAGAGATTCCGACCCAGTGCGTGCAGGAACAGTTTGAAGCGAGAGTGGCTCAATCGCCGGATGCGATCTCAATTACCTTTGCCGACACCACAATCGAATCGCTCACCTATCAGCAGCTCAACCAACAGGCTAACCAGCTAGCCCATTATCTGATTCAACAGGGAATTGAACCGGGGACGCGGGTGGGATTGTGCCTGTCTCGATCTCCCCAGATGGTGGTGGCGCTGTTGGCCATTCTCAAGACTGGCGGCACCTATATTCCCCTCGATCCGGCATATCCGGCTGAGCGCATTAACCATGTGGTGGCTGATGCTCAGCTGCGCCATCTGATTACTGCCGCTGATGTTGCCTCATCCCTGGATTTTAGCGGTGTTGTCATTGATATTGGCCGAGATATTGGCTCAGGCATTGGCCCAGACCTTGGCTCAAACAACGGTGCCATTCAACAACAGCCTCACCACAATCCGGCACCGCGCGTCACCCCAGACAGCCTTGCCTACATCATTTACACCAGCGGCAGTACGGGCCAGCCCAAGGGCGTTCCCATTCGCCACCGCAGCCTCAGCAATTTTTTAGCGACGATGGCCCAGTCGCCGGGCATTAGCGCCACCGATACGCTGTTGGCCGTGACCACCCTGGCCTTCGATATTGCAGCCCTAGAACTCTTTTTGCCGCTGGTATCGGGTGCGCAGTTGTTATTAACGCCCCGTGCTACCACGCTAGATGGTGTAGCCCTGGCTAACCTGATTACGGCCCATAGCGTCAACCTGATGCAGGCGACTCCGGCAACCTGGCGATTGCTGCTCGAAAGCGGTTGGTCTGGCGCGGCCCAGCTCAAAATACTCTGCGGCGGTGAAGCCCTGCCGATAGATTTAGCAGAACAGCTGTTGTCCTGTGGCCGAGCGCTTTGGAATCTCTATGGTCCGACAGAAACCACCATTTGGTCTAGTGCGCTGCAGGTTATACCTGAAAATATCGCGTCTGGTAGCGTCCCCATTGGTCATCCCATCGGCAACACGCAGTTCTATGTGTTGGATGAGCAACAGCGTCAGGTGCCACTGGGCTTGGCTGGAGAACTTTGCATTGGTGGCAGCGGCCTAAGCCCAGGGTATCTCAACCGTCCTGAGCTAACGGCAGCGCGATTTATTTCCGAGAATACTGTTGCAGAAGCTGTTGTACCCGAGGCAAAACTCTACAGAACCGGTGATGGCGTTCGCTATCGAGAAGATGGCACCCTAGAGTACCTAGGACGACTGGATAACCAGATTAAGCTGCGCGGGTTCCGCATTGAACTTGGCGAAATTGAGGCGACCTTGGCCCGTCATCCCCATGTTCGTCAGGCAGCGGTTGTTCTGCGAGATGCGGAGCAGTTGGTAGCCTATGTGGTGCCCGAAACTGGTGCAGAAAATCTGATAGCAAGCACTCTGCGACAGTGGCTCAGTCAGCGACTGCCCGTGTACATGCTGCCCGCTGTTTACATGCCCATGGCCGCCCTGCCGTTGACGCTCAACGGTAAGGTCAACCGTCAGGCCCTACCCGAGCCGCAGTCGATTACCCCAGCTGTGGCTGCGCCCCAAACACCAGAAGAGCAGCTAATTGCAGGCATCTGGGCAAAGGTCTTGAACTGTGAGTCAGTTGGACTGACCGATCATTTCTTTGAACTCGGGGGCCATTCTCTGCTGGCAACACGGGTGATTGCTCAGATGCAGGCAGCGCTGGATGTGGATGTGCCGTTGCGCACGCTCTTTGCCCATCCGGTGTTAGCAGATTTTGTGGGTGAGATCGCAACCCTACGAAACGATCAGCCGAACTCGACAGCGCCTATCCCTACCACCACTGTCCCCCAGCTTTCCTACGCCCAGCAGCGTCAGTGGCTCATGGCCCAGCTGGCCCCCGAGAGCACAGCCTATACCATTCCCATTGCTGTTCAGTTGGAAGGAGAACTCTCCTTTGACGGGTTATGCCAGAGTCTGG